>JAFPBC010000260.1 GCA_017390595.1 Selenomonadales bacterium
AGGACATCAAGTGGCTTGGCTTCGAGTGGGAGAATGAGCGCTATGCTTCTGACTATTTCGACCAGCTCTATGAGTGGGCAGAAGAGCTCATCAAGAAAGGACTTGCATATGTAGACGACCAGACTCAGGAGGAAATCCGTCAGGGCCGCGGTACTGTGCAGGTGCCGGGAACAGAGAGCCCATATCGTAACAGAAGCGTAGAGGAGAATCTCCAGCTCTTCCGTGAGATGAAGGATAATTGTATAAAATATGTAATTAAGGAAGGAATACCCAATTGAGTGTCGAATAACCATAATGTGGAAATAAAATTTCAAAAGTAAATAAAGGGGGAAATATTAATGTATAAGGAGAAGATCAAAATTGCAATCGCTGACAATGACTGGGGCTTTGTACAATCTTTACGAGATCATTTGTCGAAGCAAGCGGATTTCGAGGTGGTCGGGACGACTTGTGATGGGGAAGAATTGATAAAGATCGTTGAGACGCAGTCTCCCGATGTGGTGACACTTGAGCTGATTTTGCCGAAACTTGATGGGATCGGTGTGTTGGAGGCAGTGTCGAAAATGGGGACTAAACGACCGAAGATCATTGTTGTCAGTGAGATCGCCAAAACTGCAGTAAAGGCCGTACTGGAGTTGGGTGCCGATTACTATTTGATGAAACCGATCGAGAAGGAGGTGTTAGTGAATCGACTTCGCTTATTGGCGGGTATGTTTGGGGAGCATCGCCCCATCAGTTCTAAGGCAGAGGTGCAGGTAGCAGCAAGACGATCTCTTGATGTTGAGGTAACGAATATTATCAGAGAGCTTGGTATCCCTGCACACATTAAGGGGTATCAGTATTTGCGTGATGCGATACTTCATATTGTGAATGATATGGAACTGTTGGGTTCGGTTACGAAGGTTCTCTATCCGATGATCGCAGAGCAATATTCGACGACGCCCAGCAGAGTAGAACGCGCGATACGACATGCGATAGAAGTTGCGTGGGGACGTGGAAATATTGACTTGATTCATCGTATTTTTGGGTATACTATTAACATAGAGAAAGGAAAACCGACCAATTCCGAGTTTATGGCGATGATCGCCGATAAACTTCGATTGGAGATGGTGATGCGTTAGAGAAGAGGGATTTGGATGGAACAAGGTTTAGAAGAAAAAAAGGTCACATCGACTGAGGTATATCATGGGAGTTTTTTGCGAATATACGAAGATAAGGTGCTCCTTCCCAATGGCAAAGAAGCATCTCGTGAATATGTGAAGCATCCCGGTGCGACGGCTGTTGTACCTATTACGAGTGATGGCCGTATCGTATTGGTGCGTCAGTATCGTTATCCTGTCGGTAAGGTGACGCTTGAGATCCCGGCAGGCAAACTAGATGCAGGGGAAGAACCTCTCATTTGTGCGAAACGCGAACTGAAGGAAGAAACGGGATATGTGGCAGAATCGTGGACGAAGCTCACATCACTTCTGACGACGCCCGGATTTACGGACGAAGTTATCCATTTGTATAAAGCAGAGTCTATGCGATTTGATGAAGCGTGTCCCGATGAGGATGAGTTTATCCATACGTGCTTATGTACGCCTGAAGAGATTCGCCGCATGATCGCCGATGAAACCATCGTCGATGCGAAAACACTGGTAGCCTTGTTCATGGCAGGTATCTAATTCGGTAATATCTATGGTGATCGACAAAAACAAGCATCATTCTTGAATAAGAATGATGCTTGTTTTTGTTTTGGCAGGATTCATAAAGCCCTCGTTTCATGAATATGAATCAACGAGGAACGGAGGGGACAACGATGAGTGATACTTGGCTCAGAGATATGATCGGTTATATCAGACATCATTTTGCTGTGTGTTTTTTTATTGTGCTTATTTTTGGTACGGGTATCGTGAGCGGGGCATTTGCTGTTCGTGTGCTGCCTGAGGCGCAGTTATTGGAGTTGGCGGATTATTTAGACGGCTATTTGGGTGCGCTAAGAGAGCAGGCGGGAATGATATCATCGAATGAGGCGCTCGAAATAGCAATGTTTCATCATATGAAGGGGATATTTTTGATATGGTTGTTGGGATTTACGATGATCGGGATACCGTGTATCTTTTTTCTGGTATTTACACAGGGTTTTATTCTCGGATTTACGGTTGGGTTCTTTATTCATGAATATATCCTGCAAGGTGCGTTGTTTGCTGTGATGGGAGTACTGCCACAGCAGTTGTTATTTGTGCCGAGTATGCTTTTTACGGCACTTTGTGCGGTGTCGCTCAGTATTTTATTGATACGCAGATGTATGTCACGTACAACAGTGCAACTCAGAAGCTACGTTGTGAGATATTTGGCGATATTGCCGCTCATGCTTTTGATAACGGTTGTAGGGATATTGGTGGAGGTATATGTTTCTCCAGTGTTGCTCAAAGGAATTTATGGGATGTTTGGATGAAATGAGGAGATGCTATGAGTTGTAGAGCATTGGCGAGGTGGCTGTCTGAGAATCGATATATTTTGGTTGCGAGTGTTGTGGGGGTCGGATTCATGCTTTTATTATGGTGGCTATTGAATGAACCGAAGCCGCAGGTAGTTCCCGACCGTTCGCTGAGAATCTGACGTTGTATACAGATCGTCGTGCAAGGATTTTGCTTTTGTATCAAGAATTTATATAGGAGAAAGTATTTTGTCAGGTAATGGGAGATGATACGATGTTTAAACGCGTATTTTTGATCGTAATGGATAGTGTCGGAATTGGTGCCTTGCCTGATGCGGAGCGTTATGGTGACGGTGGCTCGGATACGCTCGGTAATATTGCACGTTCGCAAGATGGTCTCAGACTTCCTGTATTGGAGAAACTGGGGCTTGGGCATATTGCACCTATTGTTGGCATGGATGATACCAGTATGCCGCTTGCTTCTTACGGTAAGATGGCAGAGATATCGTTGGGAAAAGATACGACAAGTGGTCACTGGGAGATGGCGGGTGTACCGCTTTTTCGTGCGTTTCCAACGTATCCGAACGGGTTTCCGAGCGAGGTGATCGATAAGTTCCGTGAGGTAACGGGAAAAGATGTGCTGGGAAACTGTGTGGCATCGGGTACTGCGATCATCGCAGAGCTTGGCGATGAACATGTACGTACGGGAAAACCGATCGTCTATACGTCGGCAGACAGCGTGTTTCAGATTGCGGCGCACGAAGATGTGATACCGCTTCCCGAGCTGTATGAGATGTGCCATTTGACTCGCGCACAGGTCTGTGTCGGCGATCATGCGGTCGGTCGTATCATCGCGCGTCCGTTCGTTGGAAAGAATGGTGCGTATACGCGGACGAGCAATCGTCATGATTACAGCTTGGAGCCGCCGTCTGATACGCTTCTCGACGATATGAAGGCTGCGGGATTCGATGTGATCGGTATCGGGAAGATTGCGGATATCTTTGCGCATCGTGGTTTGACGGAGACGATCTTGACGAAGTCGAATGACCATGGTATGGAGGAGACGATACGCAAAGCACGTACATGGGACGGACAAGGACTTGTGATGACGAATCTTGTTGAGTTCGATAGTTTATATGGGCATCGAAACGATGCGGCAGGATATAAAATGGCATTGGAAGCGTTTGATAAGCAGTTGGCTGTCCTGGTGGAAGAGTTGACGAAAGACGATCTTCTGATCATTACAGCCGATCATGGTTGCGATCCGACGACAGTAAGTACCGACCATTCGCGAGAGTATGTTCCTATCTTGGCGTATTGCAAAGGAAAATACGGTGTTGATCTGGGCGTGCGCAAGACGTTCGCGGATGTATCGGCGACTGTGCGAGAGAACTTCGCAATGGAAAAAGGTGCGTACGGAACGAGCTTTCTTGCGGTGTGGAAGGAGAATGAATGATGCTGACTCTGCTTGCGAAAAAAAGAGAAAAACAGAGACTCACACGTGATGAGATAAAAAAGATGATAGACGGATATGTCGGTGGGCAGATACCCGATTATCAGATGTCGGCGATGTTGATGGCGATCTGTTGTAACGGTATGGATGATGAGGAAACGGTAGATCTTACGATGGCGATGGTTGAATCGGGCGATATTGTAGACTTATCTGCGATCGAAGGTGTGAAGATAGATAAGCACAGTACGGGCGGTGTCGGTGACACGACGACGTTAGTCGTTGCTCCGCTCGTAGCGGCGGCAGGTGTGCCTGTGGCGAAGATGTCGGGACGCGGGCTTGGGTTCACGGGCGGTACGATCGACAAGTTGGAAGCGATAGAAGGCTTTTCGACGGCGCTTTCCAAAGAGCAGATGACAAAGCAGGTACGCGATATCAAGATCGCTATTGCACAGCAGACAGATGCGTTGGTGCCTGCCGACCGTATGCTATATGCTCTGCGTGATGTGACGGGTACGGTCAGCAGTATCCCGCTTATCGCATCTTCTATCATGAGTAAGAAGATCGCGTCGGGTGCCGATAAGATATTGCTTGATGTCAAGTTCGGTAGTGGCGCGTTTATGAAAACGGTAGAAGAAGCAGAAAAATTGGCTCAAGCGATGGTCGCTATCGGTGAACTTGTCGGACGCGAAACGCGTGCTGTCCTCAGCAGTATGGAGGAACCGCTCGGAAAACAGATAGGCAATTCGCTTGAAGTAGAAGAGGCTGTTCAGATATTGCGCGGTAAAAAAGACGGTCATTTAAAGCAGGTCTGTTATGTATTGGCGGGCAATATGCTTCATATGGCAGGTATCGTACCTTCGGTGCGGGCGGCTTATCCTGTGCTCGATTCGCTCATACAGTCGGGCAAAGCGATGGAGAAATTCCGCGAATTCGTGATAGCGCAAGGCGGTAAGACGGATTTTATCGAAGACTTGTCTATTCTTCCGCAAGCATCGTATCAGATGGAAGTTCTGTCTGAAAAAGAAGGCTATATCACGACGATGGATACGCATCAGATCGGAATGTGTGCGTCACTTCTCGGTGCGGGCAGAATGAAAAAAGGCGATGCGATAGATTTGTCGGCAGGGCTTATCATGCATGTCGGTCTCGGAGATTGGGTACGACGCGGAGACCGTTTGGCGGTACTCTATACGAATAAAAAAGAGGCCCTTATTGATGCAAGCACGCTCTTGCGTGACGCTATCAAGATGAGTGAACATAGTGTGAAAAAAGGTCGTCTTATCTATGGTATCGTAGATAAAAACGGACTTCATACAGAGTGATCGAATGCGCGGCATAGATTTTCTTGGTCTGACTTTGTTTGATGCGGAATATGCATGAAAGAAAGAAGGCAAAGGAGAGAAGTCTATGCGGCGCATTTTGTTATTATTGGGTATCGTTAGTCTGATCTTTATGTATAACATATCTTGTTATGCCTCGGGAGTACCGGAACTTACCGCACGGTCTGCAATAGTGACCGATGAGAACGGAACGGTCTTATATGAAAAAGACAGCACGCTTCGTTTGCCGCCTGCCAGCGTAACGAAGATCATGACGCTTTTGCTTGCGGTGGAGGCAGTGGAGAGTGGTGTGATAACCGCAGATGAGATGATCACTGCGAGTATGCCTGCGTCGAAAGAAGGTGGTTCGCAAATATGGCTTGAGCCGAATGAACAGATGAGCGCATACGATATGATGACGGCGATCGCTGTTGTCAGTGCGAATGATGCGGCATATGCTGTGATGGAACGTATCTACGGAAGCGAATCCGCTGCGGTGGAGGCAATGAATCGGCGGGCGGAGGAACTGGGATTGACCGATACACACTTCGCTAATGTGAATGGACTACCGGTCGAAAATCACTATATGAGCGTTCGCGATGTATCTGTATTGGTGCGAGAAGCAGTCAAGCATCCGCTTTATTTGGAACTGTGCGGTAAAAAAGAAGTGTGGTTACGCGGAGGAAAGAACTGGCTCGTCAATACAAATAAACTGCTCTGGTGGTATGCGGGAGCTGACGGTATGAAAACAGGTTGGACAGAAGAAGCCAAATATTGCTTTGCCGGGACTGCTGTGCGAGATGGGCTGCGCTTAGTCTCTGTTGTATTCGGTGCAGAAGAACCACGCTCGCACTTGAGAGAAAGTATGGCACTTCTTGATTGGGGCTACCGTAATTATCAATATGAAAAAATCGCCGAAGCAGGTGACATCGTAGGTGCGGTAGCTGTTCGAAATGGTGAAGAGGCGACGGTCGACTTAGTTGCATCGGAACCGATCGGGTATCTTGAGAAGCGAGGCAAAGAAAAACGAAATATCGAACGCATCATGCCGACGGATATCGTTGCTCCGATCAGTGCGGGCGAGATATGCGGAAAGATGATCCTTCGTGAGGATGGTGTTGATATCATCAGCATCGACTTGATGGCGGGCAAAAGTATCGGCAAGATCAGTTTTTGGCAGATATTGAAACGAAATGCCGTGCGTATGGTGACGTGGGAAGCATCCTTATAAGGGTGCTTTTTTCTTTTGTAAAATTTAAATATGGAAAAAGAAGGAAATAAAAAGGCGGTGCAGAAGATAGAACAAACAAAGGAGGAATAATATGGAAAATAAAATCATAATGAAAAAAGGTGTGCTTGTAGCTATGTTGGAAGGGGAGCTTGATCTGAATTCGGCAGATGGGTATCGAGAAGCGATAGATGACGCGATCATGCGAACGGATGCGATGTATCTTGTCTTTGATCTGAGCGAAGTCACATTTATCGATAGTTCAGGGCTTGGTATGATGCTCGGACGTTATAAGAAGATCGAGCAGAAAGGCGGTCGCAGTGCGATGTGTGGGATAGGTATGGGGCTCAGCAGAATGATAGAGGTGTCGGGTCTGCGGAAGTTGATGCCTGTTTATGAGACGAGAGAAGACGCGATCGAGGGGGTGTGACAGCGGTGATGAAGCATAAGAATCAGATACAGATGATATTTGATGTGTGGGAGGAGAATGTGGGAATCGCGAGAGTCACGGCGGCTTCGTTTGCAAGTCAGCTTGATTTTACGCTTGCGGAATTGGAGGAGATCAAGGTCGCTGTATCGGAAGCGGTGTCGAATGCGGTGATCCATGCATATCCCAAATGTGAAGGGAAAGTTGAATTATCTATGATGATAGAGGATTCATCTGTCATCTATGAGGTGCGAGATCATGGTATCGGTATTGCGGATATTAAGAAGGCACGTGAAGCAGATTTTTCTTCACAAGACGAGCGAATGGGGATGGGGTTTGTTTTTATGGAGTCTTTTATGGATCGTGTTACGGTAGAGTCGGTGGTCGATCAAGGTACGGTCGTGCGTATGGTGAAATCTTGCTCCCCGATAACTCTGCAATAGGTGGCAGTTGTTATGTGTGAAGAAAATATCATATCACGGATACTGTTGGCACAAGGCGGTGATATGGAAGTACAAGCAGGTATCGTTGCCGATAATTTGAATTTGGTGAGAAGTGTCGTACAGCGATTCGGATTGCGCGGAGAGGAATGGGACGATCTGTTTCAGACGGGATGTATCGGTCTTATCAAGGCGATACAACGGTTCGACCACACGCGTGCTGTGCGATTTTCAACGTATGCGGTACCGATGATCATAGGAGAATTGAAACAATATTTTCGTGATAATCAAAAGATACACGTCAGTCGTTCTTTGAAGGATTTGGCACAGCGTGTGCGGATGACGGAACGCTCTTTGGAGGACAAGCTAAAGAGAGCGCCGACGGTGCAGGAGATCGCACAGGAACTCTGTGTGGCACCTGCCGATATTACAGAGGCAATGGAGTCGCAACGCGGTGTTTCGTCGCTCGATGAACCACAAAGGAATTCTGATGATGCAGGGACACTATTAGAGATGATATCGGCTGATACGGTGCGTCCCGACGATATCGAACGTCTTTTTTTATCGGAGCAGTTGGCAATGATGTCATGTCGTGATCGGGAGATACTTACGATGCGATTTTGGAGAGATAGGACGCAACAGGAAGTGGCAAAAAAACTGGGGATATCGCAGGTACAAGTATCGCGATTAGAGAAAAAAGCGATCCTTTTTTTACGAAAAAAGGTATTGGAGATGAAGAATAATTAGATGGAAGGGCAGGCCGAATGTCTGCCTGTTTTTTTATGCAAAATAGGGATAAAAGAAATGTTTTGAGGAGACGATAACGAAGAGGTGTTATGTATGATATATCGGATATTGTTTGTGTGTATCGTGGTGATCGTAGTAGGATGCTTTGTTTATTGGGGATATTTTCCCGAAACGGAGGGGCCTGTCTTGCGTGCGACGGCAGTATGAACGGAGGGGATGTCGTGGGAGATTCGAATGAAAAGATGCCTGATGGGTATCAGAAGTTGATCAATGATGTCAGCCCGAAGCCGACTGTTGTGAAGAATGTCGTGTGGGCATTTATGGTGGGTGGATTTATCTGCTTGTTGGGGCAGTTGCTTCAGAATTATTTTTCGGATTCGTTTGGTTTGGAGAAAAAAGAAGCCGCGCAAGCGGTGGTCATTGCTGTTATTTTCATGGGAGCTTTTTTGACGGGGCTTGGTGTGTATGACGAGATCGGTAAGCGGGCGGGCGCAGGGTCTATCGTGCCCATAAGCGGATTTGCTAACTCGATCGTCGCGCCTGCGATGGAGTTTCGCAGAGAGGGACTTGTCTTCGGGGTCGGTGCGAAAATGTTTGTGATCGCGGGACCTGTTATCGTCTATGGTGTTACGACTGCGGTAGTGATCGGGATTGTTTATTGGTTGATAGGCGGACAAGGAGGTTGAGTGATGAAAAGGCGGATCGGAGAGCAGACACTTATTTTTACGAATGAGCCTGTTATTTTGCATACGGCAACAGTTGCGGGGAGTAAAGAAGGCGCAGGAAAACTGGGCGGTTATTTCGATATTGTTTTGACGGATAATATTGACGGATGTGTATCGTGGGAACAATGTGAGTCGAAGATGATGGAGAGAGCTGTTCGGGCGGCTGTCATGAAAAGTGGGAAGAATATCGAAGATATCGACTGTGTTTTGGCGGGGGATCTATTGAATCAGTTGATGAGTACACACTTTGCGATGCGTACGGTAGGCAGACCTTTTCTCGGTTTATACGGTGCTTGTTCGACGATGGCTGAGAGTATGCTTGTCGGTTCTATGATGGTAGACGGTGGATACTGTGATACGGTGGCGTGTTGTGCGTCAAGTCATCATGAGGCGGCAGAACGACAGTATCGTTTTCCGACAGAGCTTGGTGTACAGCGACCTCCTATTGCACAATGGACGGTAACGGGGGCGGGTAGTGCTGTTATCGGCAAGGCTGTATATGGACCGCGCGTGACGACAGGTACTATCGGTAAGGTGGTCGATTATGGTGTCAAGGATACGAATGCGCTCGGTGCGGCGATGGCACCTGCTGCAGTAGATACGCTTCGTCAACATTTTGCCGATACAGGAAGAACGCCTGATTATTATGACAAGATATATACAGGAGACTTGGGTGCGATCGGTCGTGAGATCGTGTTTCGTATGATGCGAGAAGACGGGATAGAACTCAGCGGTGTCTATGATGATTGCGGCTGTATGATCTACTTGGAGAATCAAGATGCGCATGCGGGTGCAAGTGGATGTGCCAGCTCGGCTCTTGTTTTTTGCGGATATTTGTTCAAGCAGATGCTGGAACAAAAACTCAAAAAAATACTC
>JAFPBC010000261.1 GCA_017390595.1 Selenomonadales bacterium
GATACCCTCCCCTTACAAAGAAGTGTCAATGCCGCGACACCCAAGAGTGTCAAGAGCGCACTCGCCACGATACTGATACCGAGCGTCACACTATGCTCCATAAACAAGTCGCCCCAATTCATCAGACCGACTGCCAGCGGTATAAAAAAGAATGTCAGATGCTTCAAGAGAAAAGACGATGCAACCGAGAGCTGCTCCACCTTCACGATACCTAGGCACAGCGCGACGAACAGAAGCACCATACCGACAACATTGCCCGGGATAGGAAACGGTATCACAGAAGCGATCAAATTACCGCCTGCATAAAAGAGCCACAAATAAAATGTCTGCAATACGAACAGACCTACATTTCGCATTATGCCATCGCTTCCAATCTGCGTACGACAGCATCACCGACTTCTCTCGTCGTAGCCGTACCGCCCATATCAGGCGACAATACAGAGCCGTCTACCATCAAATCTTCTACCGCACCAAGCACCTTCGCACCCCACTCTTCATAGCCGAAGAAATCGAGCATCTGCGAAGCAGACCACACCGAAGCGAGCGGATTGGCAATACCTTTGCCCATAATATCGGGCGCACTGCCATGGATAGGCTCGAACATCGACGGGAACTTACGTTCGGGATTGAGATTCGCACCTGCCGCAAGGCCCATACCGCCCGCAATTGCCGCACCCAAGTCTGTCAAAATATCGCCGAACAGATTGCTCGTTACAACAACTTGGAATTTCTGCGGTTGTTTTACGAAGAAGAGCGCCGCCGCGTCAACATTGACGACCTGCGTTTTTACATCGGGATACTCCTTGCCCACTTCGGCAAACACTTGATCCCAGAACACCATCGAATAGTTGAGCGCATTCGATTTACTGACGCTTGTAAGCGTTTTATTTTCACGATGAGCCATTTCATACGCATAACGGATGATACGCTCCACACCTTTACGCGAGAATACGCCCGTCTGCAAAACAACTTCATTTTCTTTTCCGCGGAACAGCCAATCGCCCATACCCGAATATTCGCCTTCGGAATTTTCGCGAATGACCATCATATCGATATCTTCACGTGCTACTCCCGCAAGCGGACAAGGTGCACCCTTCAAGAGTTTTACAGGACGCAGATTGACATACTGATCGAAACCCTGACGGATGCGAAGAAGCAGTCCACGGAGCGAGATATGATCGGGCACATCAGGCGAGCCGACTGCACCGAGGAAGATCGCATCAAATTCACGCAAACGATCGATACCGTCCTCGTCCATCATCACACCATGCTTATGATAATATTCACAGCCCCACGGGAACCAAGTAAATTCAAAACGGAATCTGCCGTCAAGCTCTGCTACACGTTCGAGCACCTTGACCCCTTCCGTTACAACTTCCGTGCCGATGCCATCACCCGGAATCACTGCAATTTTATATATTTTCATCAGAATCACCTCATTATTCAGACTTCTTTCCTTCTATTATAAAACCGCCATCACACAACTGCAAGAAAAAGAAAAAATCTCCCTTATTTAAGGGAGATTCTCTCTGTTTTCACATATCTACGACTCGTTGACCAATTTTCCCGTCATATGTTCAGGCGTAAGTTCCAGACACATCACACGCTTCAAGTGTGTCAATTCCTGTTTCAGCGCATCCTCATCGTCAGCGAACTTACGATAAAGATTCACGCAGATCTCTTTCATCTTCTCCTCATCCTCGACGATGCAGATACGACCGAATACGATGACACTTTTGATATTGAGCGCCCACTCGCCTTCTTTGCGGAAGCCTTCATCATGCACACAATACGATACCTTATCGCACGCTTTGATCGCATCGATCTTGTGCCCCTCTTTCGCACAATGGAAATACAGCTTACCGTCCTCCGTATTATACCAATGATTCATTACCATACCATACGGATATCCGTTCTCCCCAAGCACAGACAATACTCCTCTCGGTTCATGTGTGAGGATATCGATACATTCTTCCTGTGAAAGTTCTTGCTTATATCGTCTCATACCGCGAAACATAAAACATCGTTCCTTTTCAAACTAATACTAAAACTTAAGAATATATTCATCAAACAATGTGATTTATCCTGTCGCAATAGTTTCATATATACAAAAAAGACTTACCTCTTACGAGATAAGTCTTTTCATTACTCTTGAGTTCGATCTTAGAGCTGTTCTTTAGCCGTGTTAACGAGCTGTTCGAAAGCTTTGATATCGTTTACAGCGAGGTCAGCCAACATTTTGCGGTTAACTTCAACACCTGCTTTGTTGAGGCCGTTGATGAGGTTGCTGTAAGACAAACCGAACATACGGGAAGCTGCATTGATACGAGCGATCCAGAGTTTACGGAATTCGCCTTTTTTCGCACGACGGTCACGACGAGCGTAGGAGAGAGCTTTCATTACAGTTTCGTTAGCTTTTTTGAACTGTTTGCTCTTAGCACCTCTGTATCCTTTAGCAAGTTTCAAGATTTTTTTATGACGTTTATGCGCTGTTACGCCTGTTTTTACTCTTGGCATTTCAATTCCTCCTTAGTTCTGTTCCTTATGCGTACGGAAGCATTTTTGCGATACGTTTCATATCCGATTTGGAAGCCATAGCTGCTTTACGCAAGTTACGTTTACGTTTCGGCGATTTTTTCTCTAAGATATGGCTTTTGAACGCTTTTGCGCGTTTTACTTTGCCGCTACCGGTTACTTCAAAGCGTTTTGCTGCACTTCTGCGAGTTTTAATTTTAGGCATGTTTGTTCCTCCTTTTAATTACGCGTCTTAGGCGATAAAATCATGATCATATTTTTACCTTCAAGTTTCGGCATACGTTCTACGTTGACGTAGTCTTTCATTAACTCAGACATTTTGATAAGAAGCTGACGACCGAGATCCGGGTGCGAAAGCTCGCGGCCACGGAACATGATCGTTACTTTTACTTTATCGCCGTCTTCGATAAAACGCTGTGCGTTTTTTAACTTGACATTGAAATCATGCTCTTCAATATTGGGACGAAGTTTTACTTCTTTTACAGTGATGACTTTCTGTTTTTTCTTCGTCTCTTTTTCCCTTTTCTGCTGTTCATAGCGGAATTTACCGAAATCCATGATACGGCAGACAGGCGGTTTTGCCTGCGGTGCTACTTCGACCAAGTCCAAATGAAGTTCTTCTGCTCTGCGGAGTGCTTCTTTGAGCGGCACGATCCCGAGCTGTTCCCCTTGCGGGCTGGTCAAACGAACCTCGCGGGCACGAATCTCATCATTAATTCTGGGCGTATCCTTGCTAATTGCAATCTACCTCCTGATTTCTTTTAACAAAAATAAAAGCGGGTAGCAAACGCCACCCGCACCATTAGCTATAAACTAAGGTCTTATTTACCTTACGGACTGTTCATCGTAAGGTGAGAAGCGGTGGCCTCTACTTCATGAATACTTGATTATAATACCACTTGATTTTCTATATGTCAAGCGGTTTTTATGCTTTTTCTGCAATTTCTTTTTGGATCATTGCATGGAATTCTTCGAACGTCATAACAACGCTGTCGCTTTCGCCGTGTTTACGTACAGCTACCGTATTGTTCTCAGCTTCTTTGTCACCGACAACGAGCATATACGGAATCTTACGCATCTGGCTTTCACGCATTTTGTAGCCGACTTTTTCGTTGCGGTCGTCTACTTCTACGCGCATACCGCTGTTCCAGAGAGTGTCTGCAAGTTTCTGTGCGTATTCAACGTGTTTCGTTGTGATCGGAAGGATGTTGACCTGTACAGGTGCAAGCCATGTCGGGAATGCGCCTGCATAGTGTTCGATCAAGATACCGATGAAGCGTTCCAAGCTGCCGTATGCTACACGGTGGATCATAACAGGACGATGTTTCTGACCGTCTTCACCGATATAGTTAAGGTCGAATTTTTCCGGCATCAACATATCGAGCTGGATCGTACCGCACTGCCACGTACGACCGATGGAGTCTTTCAAGTGGAAGTCGATTTTCGGGCCGTAGAACGCGCCGTCGCCTTCGTTGATGATGTAGTCCATGTTACGTTCTTCGAGTGCTTCTCGGAGTGCCTGCGTTGCCGTTTCCCATACTTCATCAGAGCCCATGGAGTCTTCCGGACGTGTGCTGAGTTCTGCATGGTACGAGAGGCCGAATGTGCTGTATACTTCGTCAAAGAGGTCGATTACGCCTTGGATCTCTTCTTTGATCTGGGACGGGAGCATGAAGATATGCGCGTCGTCCTGTGTGAAGCTGCGAACACGCATCAAGCCGTGGAGCGCGCCCGAGAGCTCATGACGGTGTACGAGACCGAGTTCTGCCGTACGAAGCGGAAGATCACGGTAGCTGTGATGCTGCGTGCGATATACGAGGATACCGCCCGGGCAGTTCATCGGTTTTACTGCATAGTTTTCTTCGTCGATCGTCGTGAAGTACATGTTTTCACGATAGTGATCCCAGTGACCGGACTGCTGCCACAATTTCTGATTGAGGATGATCGGCGTACGAATTTCTTGGTAGCGATATTTGCGGTGAAGGTTACGCCAGAAGTTTTCAAGCTCGTTGCGGATGACCATACCGTTCGGATGGAAGAACGGGAAACCCGGGCCTTCTTCTTGGATGCTGAAGAGATCGAGTTCTTTACCGAGTTTACGGTGGTCGCGTTTTGCCGCTTCTTCAAGGAGCGTGAGATATGCATCAAGGTCGGCTTTTTTCTCGAATGCCGTACCGTAGATACGCTGGAGCATTTTATTTTTTTCACTGCCGCGCCAGTAAGCACCTGCGATGCTCTGGAGCTGGATCGCTTTTACTTTGCCTGTCGAAAGCACGTGCGGACCTGCACAGAGGTCGGTGAATTCGCCCTGCGTGTACATGGAGATCGTTGCATCTTCGGGAAGGTCTTGGATAAGTTCTACTTTGTAGATCTCGCCTTTTTCTTCGAAGAAACGAAGCGCTTCTTCACGAGATACTTCTTTACGTTCGATCGCATGGTTTTCTTTTACGATCTTGTTCATTTCTGCTTGAATTTTACCGAGGTCATCGGGCGTGAACGGTTTTTCCATATCGAAGTCGTAGTAGAACCCGTTTTCGATAGCAGGACCGATAGCCAATTTGGCATTCGGATAAAGGCGAAGTACCGCCTGTGCGAGAATGTGGGATGCACTGTGACGAAGGGCATGTTTGCCTTCCGCGTCTTCAAACGTTACGAATTCGAGTGCTGCGTTTTCATTGAGAGCCTGGTTAAGATCGACCATCTCCCCGTTTACTTTTGCACCGAGAACTTGTTTTGCCAAGCTGTTGCTGAGCTGTTTTGCAAAAGCGATCGGCGTAATACCTGCTTCTGCTTGACGAACAGCGCCGTCTTTTAACGTGATATCAATCGTTGCCATGATCATTTCCTCCAATTTTCTCTGATTGTAAACAAAAACTCCCGATCGATCCAGAGACGAGCGCATAGCCCGCGGTTCCACTCTGATTGACAGGGAGTCCTACTTTTCATTCTGTAACGACGAATAGCCGTCTCAGCCTACTGTTAGTTCGGTGAGCAGTCTTGAAGGTGGTAATCTCAATCGCATCGCAAGCGCTCTCAGCCAATGGCGCTATTCTCTGAGGCGAGTGGTGACTGACATCATGTCCTTCGCAATACCTTTATCTGTATAATACTTCTTTATTATAGTGAACGCACCTTGTAATGTCAAGGCAGAGTTACTGCAAAAATTGTTTCATGACTTGTACTTTGATGTCTTCAACGATATCTCCCATACCGACGAGAGCCGTTTTCTTGATCTCGACCGTTACATTAAGACCGAGGATCTTGACTTTCGGGAAATATTCATCGTCGATCTTGAGGTATGTCGGTGCATCGAACAAATGTTCGATGTCTTCTTCGTCCAAATAACCTGCTTTTGCTTTGTCGCGCAAGATCGATTCTACAACACCTTCGAGAGAATCGATGCAGTTTTCTTCTTCATCATAGATAAAGAGATATTTCGGATTGCCTTTGAAATTGATCGGTTTGTCGCCGATACCGAGACGTTCTTTTTCAGCTTTGATCCATTCACGGTCAAAGTTGATATCCATGCGTTTTACGATCGGTTCTACGACCTGCTGAGAGATGCCTTCGCCGACTTCGCTCAATACGATACGCGATTTTGCCGCAAGCTCCTTGACTGCCGAGTCCATGATCGGTTTCGTCAAAACGACACCGGCAACTTGACCGTTGATATCATTGGCAGCGGAAAAGATCTGGAAAAGCATTTTTTTCGTGATTTTTTCTTCATTATAATGAGATGTATCGATCAACGCTTGATATACGATATCACGCGATTTGAATTTCCAATACAAGTCTATTCTATGTTCGCAAGTTCTGCCTTCAACGAGAGCATCTCGCGTGATCTCCAGCGTTTCGACCGTCATATCGCAATGAATAGCGGCGATCATATCTTCTATCAATTTATTTACTTCTTGCACAAAAACACCACCAGTTTTTTATTATACCTTTATTAAATTTGACAAATTCAGCTAAATTCCTGTTTGTATCTTAATTTTAACGATGTTTTGTATCATATTTATCAAGTCTGTTTTAGTTTTTCCCAAATATATCGCCAAAAACCGTTTTTCGCCTTATCCTCTCCCGTCGGCTCACTCTCTTCATCCGCTTTTACCGCCCGCTGCATAAATACCGTTTGGCAATCGATCCTCTCCCTCTCACCCACAGGCCTCAAATATGTCCCATCCGATTGCAGTATACGTGCCTTGGCAGTATCAGCCAACATACAAGACAGCATCGCGATGATACATTCTTTGGCATTCATATCTCTCACGGGACATGCGATCTCTACACGTCGTTCCGTATTACGCGTCATCAGGTCGGCAGACGATAGATATACCTCCGCGTCCTCCCCTTCACCGAACAAATATATCCGCGAATGTTCCAAAAATCTGCCTACAATACTTCTTACAGTGATATTATCTGTCTTACCATGCACCTGCGGCAACAGACAGCAGATACCACGCACGATAAGATCGATACGAACCCCTGCCGATGATGCTTCGCACAGCTTATCAATGATGACTTTATCTGTCAGTGCATTTATTTTGAAGATGATCCTTCCGCCCGCACCACTGCGCGCACGCGTGATCTCACGGTCGATATACGCAAGCAGACGTTCTCGCAATTCACGCGGTGCTACCGTCAGATGCTCATAGTGCCCATTCAGATTCCCCACGCCCATATTCTGAAAGAAAAGCGCCGCCTCTTTTCCGATGTGTATGTTTGACGTAAAGAGAGATATATCGGTATACAGCCTTGCCGTCTCTTCATTATAATTGCCTGTTCCGACTTGCGTAATATATTGCAGACCACCTTGGCATCGCCGTCCTATCAAACATATCTTTCCATGCACTTTGACTCCCTCCACACCGTACAACACACGACAACCTGCCGCCTCCAATCTTTCCGCCCAATCAATGTTGTTCTGCTCATCGAACCGTGCTGTCAGCTCCATCAAAACAGTCACATCTTTGCCTGCTTCAGCCGCACCGATCAAATATGCCGCAAGCTTGGAATCTCGTTCTGCCAGTCGGTAGACAGTAATTTTGATAGATATCACATCCTCATCACACATCGCTTCTCGCAATAGTTCGGTAAATATATCAAACGTATGATACGGATAAAAAAGAAGTCTGTCTCGTTCTTCTATCGCACGAATGATAGATCGTTTGGGCATATAAAAATCAGGATATTGCGGAACAAACGCAGGATATGTCAACTCTTTTTTCAGCACAGGGTCGACCATGTCGATAACGCGCGGTACATAGCTCATCTCAAGCGGCGATCGACTTACCCAGACACGTTCGCGTTTCAATCGCAGCCGTTTGAGCAGACCGCCCAAGAGTTCTTCAGACAGTCTTCTGTCAGTCTCCAGTCGCACCACTCGCAATCGAGGACGTTTTTTGAGTATCCGCTTCATATACGTTAGATACGTACTGTCCGCATCGAGGATATCATCATCAAGATTCAAGTCAGCACTGCGCGTCACGCAAAAAACAGCTCGTTCCATAACGGTAAAGCCATCGAAGATAGCGTCGGCATATTGCAATAATATCGTTTCCAACAGAAGATATCTCACTTCGTTTTCGGATACTCTTATCACGCGCGGGAGCGAAGATGCTGTCGGTATCATGCCAAAATATTCTTTTTTACCACGTCTCAATCTGACTGCGATATGCGGAGTCTTGTTTGCAATATGCGGAAACGGATGATGCAAGTCTATGATCTGCGGCGACAATAACGGACGTATCATCTTGTCAAAGTACCTCTCGACATATGCCCGCTCACCTTCTGTCAGCTCTGCCACAGATAAATTGACGATACCATGTTGACGAAGAAGCATCTCCACTTCTCCATAGACACGATCCTTCGCTTGATAAAGCGAAGTCGTTCGCTTACAGATAGCCTTGAGTTGTGCCTCCACCGTCATGCCCGTCTTATTGTCGATCGGCTCCTTTTTCAGCAGCGACAGATCCCCCAAACTGCCTACCCGCACCATGAAAAATTCGTCCAGATTGCTCGTGAATATCGAGATAAATCTCAGTCGTTCCAAAAGAGGAACGGTCGTATCTTCCGCTTCTTCCAACACACGACGATCGAACATCAGCCATGACAGTTCTCTGTTTTGCAGATAACATGGCTTGTTTTTTTCACACATCATCCCACGCCTCCACGACCTTGCAATATAAGTATCCTTCTCGCACACCGCTTGTACTGACAAGGACCGTCTCCGCGCCGAATACCTTGAGCAACGTCTCCCATAAGACAATACCGGTTATCATCGTCCGCACTCTGTCAGGTGCTGTCTCCATAATAATATCGAGCCGCTCTTTATCACTTCCGTCCAGTCGTTTGACAGCTTGTTTCAACTCTCTTACTGTCATTTCTCTACACGTTTCTTCCCTACCCATATATTCATTCGTCAGACCGAGAAGCGCCCTAACAGTACCGCCTACCCCACAGATAACAGGATACGTACCGAGTATAGAAGGATACCTCGCCAGCTCTGTTACCACACGTTTTCGGATCGTTTTTTTCTCCTTGTCGGTCGGGAACAATCCTTTCACATATTCTGTATAAAGATTAAGCGCACCGATCGGGATACTGCAGACCTCTACGATCTTCTTCTCACGATACACGACAAACTCGCTGCTGCCACCACCAACATCAATAAGCAGACCATCCGACAGACCGACCGAGCGTGTCGCTCCCACAAAATCAAATATCGCCTCTTTTCTGCCGGATATCACATCTACACACAGACCTGTGCGACAGCGTATCTCTTCGACAGCCTCTACCGTATTGTAAATATTTCGAAGCGATGCCGTCCCAAACACATGAAGCTCTGTGATCGAAAAATTCTCCAATATCTCCTTATATTCACGAAGCACCGCGCACGCCTTGTCGATGCCTCTTGCACTCATCACACCATCCTTGATATACGAAGCAAGCCCGACAGACTCTTTTTTGTGTAACAGCCGCGTTATCTTACCATCCGCCACTTGATACACCGATAATCGGATCGTATTCGAACCAATATCAATAACGCCATGCAGCATCCCGATACCTCCTCTTATTGCCTACCGCAAAATCCCCCTGCGAATTTTACATTTTATGTGCCAATATACATTCTTAGTATTTTCCTTTTACGATAAGCTATGCGGTACCGATAAACAGAAAAAGAGTACAGATAGCCTGTACTCTCTTATCACACACCATATAAAATCATCTTTGCTTTCGCATCATCGCACCAAACGCCAATATACCGCTGCCCGCGATACCGAACATGATCGGGCTGACACCAACCCCAAGCACCGCCGAACCAAGTGCAGGCACCAATCCGCCCAGCATCACAATGACCGCCTCAGATGACGTCAATCGACGCGCACAGAACACAGCCAACGTCATCGGCACGATGATAGCCGAAGCACGAAATGCCATCGAATACAGATTGAGCGTCAACACGAGCGCATCATAATAAATATACGTTACGACCGAAGCAACGGCAGTCACCGCCAATACACACAGTCGATTCATAGCAAGTAGTCTCTGACTGCTGAGACGACCGACAAATCGACTCAAAAGGTCACGAGAAAGCATCGTACCGACACCGAGTGCCAACCCCGAAGAAGAACCGATAGACGACAGCAGAAGACCCATGATAGCCGCACCACCGAGCCACGACGGAAGATATTCCATGAAATAAAGAGGCAACGCGTTCACAGGAAGGATATCGGGATGATAGACACGCATGAACATACCGATACAGACAGCAGGTAATCCGATCGGAATGACGATAGCAGCCGCTGTCAAACAGCTGCTGACCGCAACAGCCGTCGTGCGCGCCGAATAGATCGCCTGGATATACGTCTGTGTCGTCAATATCCCTACCACAAGCGCGACCAAATCACCAACAGCCTTCCACGTGCCGACACCGTCCATACGAAGCCACGGCATAACAGGGAACAACGCACCAATACCGTCGATACCGCCAAGCATCACATACGCTCCGTAACCTCCGACCGACAACGTACCGTAGACCAACACCGTCTTCAAGATACCGACAAGACCTGCGCCATTGATACCACCGCCCCAGACAGCCCCCAGAATGATAAGCGCCGTCAAAAGAATGCTCGGTATAATAGTCAACTGAAACACCGTCGAAAGCAGATGCACCGATGCCAAAAAGCTCGCCACGATGCTGAAGAATATCCCAATAGAAGACGAAATGCTCGTAATAAGACCTGCCTTCTCGCCGAAATGCCCGACAAGAAATTGCGCGATCGTCACCATCTTCTGCTTTCTGAGCGGTGCCGCATAAAAAAGAGCCAAGACAACAAGACCGACACCAAGCCCCAGCGTAAACCACCATGCCGATATCCCGACACAGAACGCCAACTGCGCCGTCCCGATCGTTGCCGCCCCACCGATAAGCGTACCGATCAGCGCACCTGTCACGATAGCACCGCTTGCACGATGACCGCCTACACTGTAATCCTCCGCAGACTTCACCATACGTGTCGCATAGATGCCCGCACCGACTACAATGATCAGCGTCACACACAAACTGACATAAAACATCAAATCCATATCCATCTCATTCATGATCCACAACGCCTCTTTTTTTGAATCTCACTTACTGCCATCTATTGTAGCAAACATTCATAGGAAAAGGCAAAATTTTTTCACAAACACCTTGCATACATATCCGATTTATGCTATATTTATTAAGTAGCACATGGGATTATAGCTCAGTTGGTTAGAGCGCTTCGTTGACATCGAAGAGGTCTGCGGTTCGAGTCCGCCTAATCCCACCATCGATATCTAAGAACAAGTTCTATACTTGTTCTTTTTTTATTTCCCACAACAACAAAAAGCACACAACCTTATCACAAGGCTGTGTGCTTTTTTTCATTCATCAGAATAAGTAATTTACCTGTATACGTCCGCCGATACCGTCACGCGCACCTTCATATCCATGGATATTCGCGTCGATACACCATCTTGCATCAGCATTGTAGTGGATACCCACTTCGCCAATGAACGTACTGCCGCCGAAGCTTTGCGGATTCATGCTGCGGCCATTGACCTTACCATTCGATTCGCCGTCGAATTCATATTCATACATCAAGCCGTAGTACGAGCGTAACTTCGGACTGCTCATCGTATTATAGCGAGCACCTACGCGCATTTTGTTGCTTTGTAAGTGGTCGATATTGAACCGATCGCCATCAATTACAAATTCCGAACTTGTCAGATGCGTATAGAAGAACTTGCCGAAAACATCAAGCTTCTTGCCCTCTCCACGCGGAATGACCTTACCGACGCCCAAGTGCATACCGAAATAATTGTTGTTGACATTATATCCTGTCAATTCATTACTGCTGTCAAGAAGTGCACCTTCCACTCCGTGATCCATATTACCTGCACGCACCGAGCCTTCATAATATACACCGTTATCTTCGTATTGACGCGCCAAGAAACCGCCGCCGCTGTATTCTACATCGCCATCACCGCGCAGGTATCCGACATCCTGCTGTGCGTATGTATTGTAATCGCCTTTACCCATTTCGTAGAATACACCGTACGTCAGACCTCTGTCCGTCGTTTCACCAATACCTGCCATCGCGCCCCAGCCGTGAGCATCTATACCTTGACCGAAACCAAACTCCACATCACTGCCATGAACTTGAGCGAACGTCTTCGTTCCGATACGTTCATCACAGATCATCGCGTCAAGACTGTCAACTACCAGATCGCCGCCGTTAGAAACGATCGCTCCCGCGGTCGCAAAGCTATTGCCGATCGCATTTATCTGCGGATTCACTTCCGTTTTATCAATAACAAACTTCACAACATTCGGTTCCTGTTCAACAGACCCGCTGATGATATCGGCAAATTGCGATACGCCTGCTTTCACGCGCTGTGTTTCTCCCGCGTTATACACAGACCCTTCGATCGTATTATCACTAACGATAAGGTTCATATATTCGCCTTCGTTTACACCGCCGCTGATACCTTTGACATAGACAGAAGTCGCGTCTTTCTGCGTAACACCGTCAAGCAAAGTCAATTTTTCAGTCGTCAAAACAGTTCCGCCATTTTCCCAATCAAGCGACTCAAAATTGATCGTATTAAACCCGCTGATAGAACCGAGCTTGCCTTCTATATCTTCTCCGACATTGAGCGTATTGCCTTGAATAACGCCATCAGCATAACCGCCGATAAGATCACTGCCCGCTAAATCGACCTTGCGGATATTGAGCGTATTATCGATAGCATCTCCACCATCCGCATACCCTGCGACGATCGTATTATTGGCCAAATTCGCATAACTCAAATCAACGATATTGCCTTTTGCGTCTCCACTCGTAGACATAGCACCGTATATCCCCGCATTTTCAATTTCGGAGCGGCTGTTTTCACTGCCCGTTATCGTTACACTATTATCGGTCGCATCGCCCTCTCTCTCGATGACCGCACCGACAATATAAGCCTCGGAAGCATTTTTCGTATCGATCTTACTGCTCTCGATCAAAACCTTATTCCCTTTGACATAGCCCATCTTGGTCGGATCATAATGCTCCGACGCGACCGCGCCATAAAGCCAGAGCTTACTGATATTCTCAATACTGCTCTTCCTGATCGTTACGCTGTTGTTTTCCGAAACACCGTTACCGTTTCTGGTAAGCGTACCATAGATACCAACGCTCGACTTGTTTAACGTTTTTATCGTACTGTTTTCGATCAAAATATTGTTATCGGCAATTTCTCCCGACGCATAGTGTCCGAGATAACCGCCCGTAAGCTCAATAAACCCATTAGCACTTAAAGCAAGATTTGTGATATTCAAATCATTGTTATATACTTTATTGATCTTCGCTCTGCCTTCCGCATCGTTTTTATCCGCATCAGCAAAACCGGCAGCTACCAAAAATCCTTTTTTATATTCGAATACGGTCTTGTCTTTATTTACAGACACAACATTATTGGCATGATATGTCATATCGGGATAATACATATGACCACCACCGGAGACTACAACATAATCACTAAAAACCGTTTTATTCCCATCATGATATGCTTCAAAAACATCTGCGTCATTCGCAAAGGAACCGCTGATCCCCGCATATGCTACATTTCCGCCGACCACCATACCCATAATAGTACTCAGTAATACTAAATTTTTCAGTCTTTTCTTATTCACGTTAACACATCCTTCCATTGTGTATAGCATATGCAGGTGCTATTACTTATAGTTATAAAGTTATCACTTTTTTATAGTTCCTATCGTTTTACATACACATATATACACTATATATATGTGTATGTCAAGCTTATTATTGTTTCTTTTTTTCGTTATGTTTCTAATATTCGGTCTATTATTTTACATAAAAATCCCTTTGGTCAAGATAAATTTTTCTGAATCAAAGGGATAAAAGTTTATTTTTTTATTATTGATCCATTTGTTCTAACTCATAGCAGAGTCCTTTGAGTGCGCGAAGCGATATTGCCACAGGACAATCAGGCGTACAAGAAGGACATTTACCACAGAGAAGTTCTACGGCTTCTATCGCCTTTTTTACATTTTCTTTTTGCATAAAAATTCTCCTTGCCGGCTATAAAGGCCTCCTTAACAGGCGGCCTTATGTATCATAATGATTTTCCGAATCCAACGATCTCGGCAAAATCCATCATCGCGTTTTCGATCACACGACCTCGACCGGAGCTTGCATGGATAACACGACCGTCTCCTTGGTAGATGCCGACATGCGTTACTCCTTTGTATGCATATCTGCCGCCGCCCGCAACAGCAGGATCATTGCTCGCCGGCCATGCGTCGGTCGTATGGTAGAATACCAAGTCACCCGGTTTTAATTCGTCCTTATCGGTAAATATTCGTTTTTCTTTTTGATATTCAAGATATTGACCGTCTGCCGTACGATAGCGCAGGCGTTTGCCGCACTCCGCCATTACATCTTTGGTAAACTGTCCGCAATCTGTTTCCAGTCGTCCGCCGCTGCCGCCGAGAATATACGGTGTACCGATATAGCTTTTTGCGATCTTGATGATATTTTTTCGTTCTTTGGGCACATTTTCTCCTCGAAGTGTCAATTCGAGCGAATCAAATTGTTTCGTGAGAGGTTTTAATTTCATCTCTTCTTCTGCCAGTTGATTCTTTAATTTGACTTTTTCTGTCGGAGATGCATCTTGCGCAAGAGACAATTTTCTGCGAGCCAATTCGACTGCGACTTTTTGCATCTGATAGTTCATGATGATCTCGTTTTCTTTTTGTTCTTGCTTCGATATGCCTGATTGTTTCAAAGCTGCTTTTCGTTTGTCGATATTTGTTTTGGATGTCTTAGCATCTTTTTCATATTTATCACTTTTTGCCTGTTTTTTCGGCTCCTCTTGTTTCTTCTGTTTCTCTTCTTGTTTCTTTTTAGATGTCGACTTGTCTTTTTCTTTCTTTTCATTTACAGTCGATTTCGTCTTGCTCATTTTTTTCGTATCGGTCTCTTCTTTGACTTCGACACGTTTGCGCCCGTTGACGTTCGGTTTGGGAGGCATAGTAGGAAGTTCGTATTTGAATGCGAGCGACGATCTTTCTGCCGAAACATTACCGATCATAGATGAATGGTCTATCGTACCAAGCTGAGACACATTCGCTTCACCGATCTGATTGCCAAAACAGATGATAAGTCCAAGCGATAAAGATATGATCATTTTTTTCATTCTTATCGCCTTCTTTCTCTATCAATCGTCATATCAATAAGAGAAATCAGCGATACGAAGTCCGAGGAGCTGGCTGAATACAGTCACCGGTACATACGTGATACCACCGATCATCTGCGGAACATCATGGAGCTGTACTCTCATTTTTTGTTTGCTGTAATCTTTGCTTCCGATCTGCATTGCATAGTATTCCGCGCCTCTCGATACGACGATGACACCGCTGTCATGCCATTCGGTCTTATAGCCGAGTGCTTCGGCCGCATCGCGAAGAGAGAGGAATGTCGTATCATCTTTTACGATGAGGTTTCCTGCTTCTTTTCCATGGATCCATACTTTGCCTGCTTCTTTGTCAAGGCGCATATCAAATGTATCGGGAAGCACTTGGCTTCTCACAGCCGTCATTTTCGCAGGAAGCGATAATGTCATCGAGTCTGCCCATATAAGGAGGTTCATACCTGCTTTGATATTGGGTATCTGTCCGCGATCGTCTGTCGGGATCAGTATCTCCATATCCTCGTTTTGGTTGAGGAACGTGATGCCAAGCGAGTCTTCGCTGATGATGCGTTGTACGTTAACGAACATACCGCGTTTCGTTTCTTTGCCGACAACGAGTGCGATCGCCTGACCTTGCGGTGGGATACTGCGCGTCAACGCAGGGCTGTAATATGCTGTTACATCGTCGCCTGTGGAGAGCATATCCCACGTCAATATCTCGCCCGTTACACCGTTCAATAAGTATGTGTCGTCATTGATATTAAGTTCTACCGTCATCTGACCGTCATTGCCCTTGATCACAAAATGGTTGTCGTTGATCTCATCGATCGAACCGACAGTCGAGAGCAAACGCACGACACGCTGTTCTTCGACGGCTTCGGTCGGCTGTACATCGTCGATAGACGCAGGCTGCACAGCAGGCACAGCCACTTCTGCGGCTTTTGTTACCGCCGCGGGAGCTTCTTCGATTTTATTATCAGTTACTGCTTGCGCGAATACACTGCCGCCGCAAAGCAATACACTTGTTATCATCATTGCAATCGTTTTTTTCATATCTCCAACCTCATTTACTTTGAAATCGTTTGATAAGTTTATTGTAACATAGTTTTCTTTGAAAACAATTAATTTCACATACCGCGAAGCAAAAGTTTTGCCCCGATCGCCAAAAATGCTATCCCTACCCCCTGCTTCCAGCCGAATGATTCCGACGATAATCCGAATAGACCGAGATGGTCGATGAGTACAGCCATACCGACTTGTCCGATGATGATGGCTGTCGTTGCGTTCGCCGCACCGATCTTCGGGATACTGACAGCAACAAGATAGATGATGAATACACCTACGATCCCGCCGAGATAGACGTACCACGGCGCGGTCTGCATTTCTTCCCACGACAATCGTCCGAGAGAAAACCCGAACAATAAGATGCTGAGTACAACTAGTCCCAACAGATGTACGATAAATGTTGTCTCCCATGTCCCAATGGCTTTTCCGAGCGCGCCATTCATTGCGCCTTGTACCGCCATCAATACACCTGACAACAGCGCGAGCAGAAGAGATATCATATCAGCAGAAAGATTCACACATACCATCCTTTACAGATTTTTTCCTAGTATGTGCTGCTTTTTTTCGATTATGCGGGGAAGTGTTCTATCATCCATGCAAGCAGCTTAGCCTGCGTTTCTTCTATGCGAAGCGCGATATGATGATCTGCTCCGTCTACGGCGTACCACTCTTTTTCTCCGCCATAGACATCGTGATTCGCTTTTCCTTCTTCGACAAGTACGATATCGTCTTTCGTACCGTGGATGAAGATGACAGGCATATTCGATATCGCACGCAAAACATCATTCATATCGTATGGAGCCAAGTCATCCCAAAACGATCTCTCCAAGACCATGTCTCCATATAGATCGTGTACTTCGATGCTTCCCTTCGTCATCAATTCTTCGTAATATTCACCGAGCGCACGTTTCATCGTTACCGTCAAGCTGTTCGGCATCGCCCAGAAACAACAGCCGACGATATCTTTTTCATCTTGTGCACAAACAGCAAGCGCACATCCGCCCATGCTTCGCCCCATACCGATGATCGGCAGACCGAATCGCCCGCGCACATATGCCAGTACGTCACGCAGTTCTTCTACTTGCGCAGTAAGTGGCATCAACGGTGTAAAATCAAAACGAACGGTCGTATAGCCTGCCTCTGCGGCCAGCTCCGCCATACGCACAGCCTTACCGCCACCGTCTTTTGAGCCGCGAAAACCATGACACATGACGAATACATACGGTTTTGCATCGCCTGTCGGAGTGTGTATCACCGTCGACAATCGTCTGCCGTGCGACGGAATAAAGATTTCTTCCATATATGTGCTCCCTTCCATAAAAAATAACAGGCAATATTGCCTGTTATTCTAAAATCTGTATGACAATATCGCGACGTCCGAATTTGAGTGCCTCTTTTCGTGTATCGAATGCCACATCTATCTTTTTGCCTTTGATCGCGCTGCCGATATCAGCCGCCACACCATATCCATAGCCGGGTATATACAGTTTCGTTCCGAGCGGTATTACATTCGGATCGACTGCAACGATACCTTTTCTGAGAAGCTGGCCTGTCGATGTATATTTGGAACAATTCGGATCTTGTGACGAGTATGCCGAAGCATTTACTTTCAGTTCCTTTTTCACCTTACGTGGTGCCAACGTCGTGGATTGTAACTTTTCCAGCGTTTTGCGGTCAACGATACCGCTGATCTTCAATTTTTGATCGCGTTGAAAATCACGAACAGCATCTTCTGTATTTTTTCCGAAGACACCGTCTTCTACATCAAAATAATATCCTTTGAGCGTAAGAAGATGCTGCACCTTTTTGACATAGATGCTCTTATCGCCACGTTTTAAAACGCTGATCTTGATTTTTTCGTTACTGCTTTTTGCATATACCGTTCCATCAACGGTCGTCATCGGCGAGAATACTCCACACAAAAAGACTACCAAACAAGAAAGAACGATCAAGTGTAATTTTTTCAACGAAATTCACCACATCTGTTTTAAATTTGCTTTATTTTATCATAGGCCGGAATACGCTGTCAAATTACCCCCTTGACGATGCCTCTTGTATCTGTCTTAATAAACTCTCATCCGCAATTCCCGTTTCGGGAAGGTCCCACTGTCGCTGCAGAGCCTTGACAGCCTCTTCCACACCCTTACCGTATCTGCCGTCGGCTCGCCCGCTCAAATAGCCGAGTTCGCGTAATTTCAGCTGCAAGGCAACGACTGCCTGCCCTGCCATCGGATACTGAAGGCGCGTCTGTCCAAGAAAAGTCTGCCCTTCTATCTTTACAGTCGTACCAAGCGGTACCCATTCAAACAGTTCTTCTACATCTTCGTTTTGCATCCGTATGCAGCCATGACTTGCCGATTCTCCGATCGACCACGGTTTGTTCGTACCATGGATACCGAATGTCCCCCACGGTACGTCCAGACCCATCCACCGTGTACCGAATCCAGTTCCCCAGTTGACATCTTTCCAAACGATATGCCATTCTCCGATCGGTGACGGTGTCGATGATTTTCCGATGGCTATCGGATACCGTTTCCATACCTGCCCATCGGAAAACAGAAGAAGCGTCCTCTCGTCTATCAATATCCGAATACTGACTTCTCCGCTCGGTCGTTCTTGAGCCGTCGACACCATCATATCCGACTGATACGCGAAAGCTCCCATACCGAAACAAAGAACCATCATGACACATAACATGATGGTTCTGCTTTTTGTTCTTCCGATCATTCGTATATGCTTCATACCGTGCGCTCGCCTCCTTCTTGATGTGTATGAGAAAGCGCACCGATTATGAATCATTATTTGGTCACTGTGATGATCCCATCTCGATAAACGGGAGCAACATCATAGATATCATGGAGCAAGCAATGCGCCACATCGTTTTCGAATCCACGTACTACCAAGTACTGACCATGCGACGATGCCGTCACGCGCGCTTCAAAATCCTGCGCGCGATATCCCTGATACATCGCTTGTGCCGCACACGCTTTGTCGCGAAGCGTTGCGATATCAGACAATCTATCCGCAATAAGACCTGCACAGAGCGTGTCTTCTACGGAGAATCTGC
>JAFPBC010000262.1 GCA_017390595.1 Selenomonadales bacterium
GCTTGCCGTCGTCGCATCGATATCGAGATCGCCGACAAGATGATCTCCTGCCATCTGCGCCGTCTGACCGATGTTCACGGTTGCTCTCGTATCCCCGTTGGCAACGAGGACAGCCGCCTCGAGGATAGACTCGTCCCCTGCGAGCGTCGTTGTTTTGGCTGATGCGTTACCGATCATCTGCGTATCGGCATTCGCATCGATCTTCGTATTGCCTGCCGACTTCAAGGTGCCGTCGATATTGACAGTCGCTTCGTTGTCAAGCTCGATATAGCCGACAGACGTGCTCGGAACTACGTTCGACCCTTTGATATTCGCCACTTTGACAGATGCTGTCGTTGCACCGACACTGCCTTGTACACGACTGTTCGCCGTAATAGAGAGCGCATCGATCGCCTTGTTCTGTGCATCGGTCCGCACCGCGTTTTTCGCTTCAATGACAGCAGGCGCACCGACATCGACCGATGCTTTCCCTTTGAGTACGGCATATGCCGCGTCCATATTGACCGTAAACGCACCAAGCACGTTCACACCGACCATTTTTACCAAACTGTCGTTATCGATATAGCTGTTATCGGCATTCGCGCTGATGTTGACTTCTTGACCGCTGACAGACCCTTCGGCGATATCGATCTTCGCCACGCTTTGTGCGATCTGATATGCCGCCGTTTCGTTCGTGCCGAATCCACTCGGTTCGTCGAATTTGCCTGCGTAGAACTGCTGACCGTTCGCCGCTTCTGCCGTGATGGATACGTTGCCTGCCGCGTCAATGACACCCTTGTTCGTTACCGATGCTTCGATCGTATTGTTGTTCGCAGCCGTTTCCTCATCGCCCGTGATGCCCAATATCGTCTGGGCAAACTCCTCATCCTTCTTGTTGCGCACATCGGCATATGCCGCCAGCACGATATCACCGCTGTCCGTCTTCGTTACCGTCAAGTTTTGACTGCCGTCGAACACCGTATTATCCGTCTCGCCCGCATTGACAAGACTCGTAAAGTCGATATCGCCCGTCTTGAGCTGTGCCGTAGAATCGACCGTAATAGACGATGCCTTCATACCGATACCGTTCGGCGCATTGATACGGCCTTTGACCATGATTTCGCCCGTCGGACTGAGCGGGATATTCATCTCCGCCATATTCTGTTCTTCCGCAGCGAAATCATCGCCATCTATCTCCCATTCATTATCATCGATGAACTTTTCATAGTAATCTTCGTTCGGCGTAAGGAGCGTGAGCGAGCCTGCGTTGATGACACCGCCCGCACCGACAGCGATCCCTTCCTTGCTGAGGAAAAAGAGATTCCCGCCGACCTTATTGTTCTGTATCGCGTTGACCGTACCGTTGACATCGATCTTGCTGTCAACGAAGTTATAGAGATTCAGCTTGCTGTTGTCTGCCTGCGTCCCAAAATAGAGATTGGCGATCTCGTTCGCGCCGAGACCGAACTGACTGAACCAGTTGACCGCGCTGTTTCCGAAATATTTATGTGATTCTACCGTATAGATATTGTTCTGTTTATCGACTGTCGTAATAGCATTGTCGCCCGAGATGATGTCGGCCGAAGCCACCATCGGAGAGAAGAAGGTAAATGTCGTCGCCGCTATGACAGAACGTACCAAGAGATCTCTCTGTGTACGGTCTTTCTGTGCAGGGCGCTTTCTTTTCTTCTCACTTTGTTTTGCCCATTTGCCGTATAACGTCATCGTAACTCCTCCTCCCTAGAATCGATAATTCGCCATCGCGTGGACACGCACCGCATCGATACGTTCGCCGTTGTAATCACGCTGAAGCGGTACACCGACAAGCACCGTAGCCGTTGCCGTCGGAGCGAACTTCCACGAGTATCCGCCGCCTACGCTCGCCATCGTATGATCGTCGTATTGGTTGTGACCGAGCACGATACCGCCGTCCGCGAACCATACCCACTCACTGCGCTTCGTATCGGGCACACGATATTCCGCGTTGAGCGACAGACCGCTGTCCGCGCCGAGGAAGTTTTCTTCATACCCGCGTACGCTGTACACACCGCCGATATAGAACTGCTCCGACGACGCGAGATAGTGGTTGAAGGCGGCCTGCCCGTAGAGACGCATCGTGAACAAGCTCCTGTCCTCATTCATCTTCTGATACATCGCCGTCAGTTGATATCTGCCCGACGTTTTTTCCTGCGACTCGATATTCTCCCAATCACTTACCGTATAACTGTGATTATGATAAAAGACGCTGTTTTTGCCGTAATCGGTAAACGCGACAGCACCCGTCACGCTCGTGATCGAATCATCGACCCACGCGTACTGCATAAAATTCGTCTTGGAATCCTGATGCGCGACCGTAACCGATGCTTCTGCTTTATGATTTTTCGTCACCGTGATCGGCATCGTATACGTCAGCCCCATCGCCGAAGAATGACCTTTGACATTAAGCGGAGCAAGTGCCCCATGCTTCGTATGAACGCTGTTCGCCGCGAACGTCACGTTGATACGCTGACCGTTCTTCCCGACAGGCAGACCATAGCGAACAGAGCCGCTCTTCACACCGTCCGAGAAAAGCGTCCCGACCTGTATACTGTCACGACCGCCTGTCATACTCGCATTGTAGTAGCTGAGCCCGCCGCGCCACTCGCCGCTCGACTCCGCGCCCGCATTGTCGGTAAAGAGATTCCATACCTCACGCTCGGGCTCAAACGCGAATATCTCGTAATCGGTCGTTCCCGCTCGGTGACCTGCCTTGAGACGCACGCGAAGCTGTACATCGTTCGTCCCGTTGAAGTGGATGACCTCATCGCTGAGCTCCGTCATACTTGCGACCTTGCCTTCTTCGAGCGGTAATCTGCCCGTGATATACGACGCGTCTGTCGAATCATTGCCTTCGACCGTCACATATCCCGTCTTGCCTTCAAGAAGCGATATCTTCACCACACCGCCTGTTATCGTCTGCGGAGCGATCCCCGCGCGACAAACGACATAACCTTTCTTTTCGTAGAGCGCATTGATCTCATCGACCAAGCGGTATAACTTCTTGAGTGTGACAGACGTATTAAGATACGGCTTTTCAAGCGCGTCAAGCTCCTCTGCCGAAAGCACCGCCGACGCATCAAACACGATATCCGAAAGCACGAACGTGATATCATTCTGTGACGCCTCCGTATCACTCGGCGCGGCCTGCTCGACCACACCCTCTCTGTCACGCAGCAACGCTTCTTCCAATTGACGTTCTATCTGTTGACGCTCAAAAAACGTGCGGTCTTGATTGAGCTGTACGCCCGCATCGGACGATGCCCATGCAACACCCTCCGACAATATCATCACACCAAGGCCTATTCCCATCAGAGCCATTCTCTTTTTCATCATCTATTGCTCCTTTTTGCTTCTCAAAAGCATTATTTTCTTATTTATTATCACATATAGTTTGTATATTTACAGCATATACACTATTCCATAATCTCATTATAACTTGAAAAAAACACCATTTCAACCAATTTTACAGAAAATTACGATGATGGCAAAACTGCCGTTCGGGCATAAAAAAAGACCCTGCGAACATCGCAGAGTCGTATCTTTTCGGATGGAGCGGGCAAGGAGAATCGAACTCCCATATTCAGCTTGGGAAGCTGATGTTCTACCACTAAACTATGCCCGCATCTATTTGATTATACACCATTCATCTTGTCGTCACAAGGCGAACGATGGCAAAGAAATAAAAAAGACCTGCGCTAACAGGTCTTGATCTCTGGTGGGCGATGACAGGATCGAACTGCCGACATTCTGCTTGTAAGGCAGACGCTCTCCCAGCTGAGCTAATCGCC
>JAFPBC010000263.1 GCA_017390595.1 Selenomonadales bacterium
ACGAGGAAGTCTTTATCCTGCCAGATAGCTGCGAGGTGCGGGCATTTGTCTACGAGCGGTTCGATCGCTGCGATGACTTTGTCTGCACGCTGGCGAGTGCCGTCGCCGAGGTCGCGGTTGTCGTACCATTCTTGGAGAATAGCTTTGAGTTCTGCGTCCGGGCAACCTTCGATAGCTGCTGCTACTTCGAGGGCGAGTTTTTCACGGATCTGTTTTACACCGAGGAACATACCGAGACCGTATTCGGCGTTGTCTTCGAAGAGGGAGTTACCCCAAGCCGGGCCGTGGCCTTTGTGGTTCGTGGTGTACGGTACGGACGGCGTGGAGCCTGCCCATACGGAGGAACAACCTGTTGCGTTGGCTACCATCATACGATCGCCGAAGAGCTGCGTTACAAGTTTAACGTACGGAGTTTCGCCGCAACCTGCGCATGCGCCGGAGAATTCGAGGAGCGGTTGTTCGAACTGGCTGCCTTTGACCGTTTTCACGTTGAACGGGTTAGCTTTCGGAGCTACTTTAACGAGAGCATCCCATTCAGGTGCTTTTGCTACCTGCGTGTCAAGCGGTTTCATAACGAGTGCGGATTCTTTAGCCGGGCAGACCTGAGCACAGTTGCCGCAACCTGTACAATCGTACGGGGAGATAGCCATTGTGAAGAGGAGGTCTTTCGCGCCGACTGCCGGTTTGTTCGGTACGTTAAGCTCTGCTGCTTCTTCAGCCGTGAGGAGTACCGGGCGGATAGCCGCATGCGGACATACGTAGGAGCACTGGTTACACTGGATACATTTGTCGAGCTGCCATTCCGGTACGTTGATCGCGATACCGCGTTTTTCGTACGCTGCGGAGCCGAGCGGGTATGTACCGTCTTCGATGCCTACGAATGCGCTTACCGGGAGGGAGTCGCCTTCCTGACGGTTCATCGGTTCGAGGATGTTGCTGATGTATGCAGGTACTTCTGCTTTTGCTTCAGCCGGAGCGTCCTGAGCATCTGCCCAAGCTGCCGGGATGTCTACTTTAACGATAGCGTTTACACCCTGATCGATAGCGGCGTTGTTCATGTCAACGATGTGCTGACCTTTGTTGCCGTAGGATTTAACTACTGCGTCTTTGAGGTGAGCTACTGCGTCTTCTACCGGGATGATGTTCGCAATTTTGAAGAATGCGGACTGCATGATCATGTTGATGCGGCCGCCGAGACCGATCTCTTGAGCGATCTTAACTGCGTCGATGATGTAGAAGTTAGCTTGTTTTTGTGCGAGTTCGCGTTTCATGTTTGCCGGGAGGTTAGCTTCGAGTTCTTCTGCGTTCCAGTTGCAGTTGAGGAGGAAGTTACCGCCTTTTTTGAGGCCTGCGAGTACGTCGTATTTCGTTACGTAGGACTGGTTGTGGCAAGCGATGAAGTCTGCTTTGTTGATGAGGTACGGCGATTTGATGAGCTCTTTACCGAAACGGAGGTGCGAGATCGTTACGCCGCCCGATTTTTTGGAGTCGTATGCGAAGTATGCCTGTGCGTACATATCCGTGTGGTCACCGATGATCTTAACAGCGGATTTGTTGGCACCGACCGTACCGTCGGAACCGAGACCCCAGAATTTACAAGCTGTCGTGCCGGCAGGAGTCGTGTCGATGTCGTCACCGAGCGGGAGCGAAGTGAACGTTACGTCGTCTACGATACCAACCGTGAAGTTGTCTTTCGGAGCGTCGAGTTTGAGGTTTTCGAATACGCCGTGGATGTGAGCAGGGATCGTGTCTTTGCTTGCGATACCGCAGCGACCACCAACGATCTGCGGCTGCCAATCCGTGCCGTAGAATGCGGATTTAACGTCGAGGTAGAGCGGTTCAGCGAGGGAGCCGCTTTCTTTCGTACGGTCGAGAACAGCGATCTTTTTGACTGTTTTCGGGATGTATTTGAAGAAGTGTTTGACGGAGAACGGACGATAGAGGTGAACGTTGAGGAGACCTACTTTTTCGCCGTGAGCGTTGAGGTAGTCAACGATCTCTTCTACGACACCGCAGATGGAGCCCATCGCTACGATCATGCGGTCTGCGTCAGGCGCACCGTAGTAGTTGAACGGGTGGTATTCGCGGCCCGTGATTTTGCTGATCTCGTCCATGTAGTCGGATACGATGTCCGGAAGAGCTTCGTAGAATTTGTTTGCAACTTCGCGTTGCTGGAAGTGGATATCCGGGTTCTGTACCGTACCGCGGAGTACCGGATGATCCGGATTGAGGGCACGTTTGCGGAACGCGTCTACTGCGTCTTTGTCAAGGAGTGCTTCGAGGTCTTTGTAGTCCATGAGTTCGACTTTCTGAATTTCATGGGACGTACGGAAACCGTCGAAGAAGTTGAGGAACGGAACGCGGCCTTTGATCGCTGCAAGGTGAGCAACACCCGCGAGGTCCATGACTTCCTGTACGCTGCTTTCCGCGAGGAGAGCGAAGCCTGTCTGACGGCAAGCCATAACGTCGGAGTGGTCACCGAAGATGCTGATAGCGTTCGCGCCTACTGTACGTGCGCTGACGTGGAATACGCCCGGGAGAAGTTCGCCGGCGATCTTGTACATGTTCGGGATCATGAGGAGGAGACCCTGCGATGCCGTGTACGTCGTCGTGAGTGCGCCTGCCTGCAAGGAACCGTGTACAGCACCTGCCGCACCGCCTTCGGACTGCATTTCTACGATCTTAACCGGCTGGTTGAAAATGTTCTTTTTGCCAACGGCAGCCCATTCGTCCGCGGATTCTGCCATGTTGGAGGACGGCGTGATCGGGAAGATCGCAGCTACATCGGTGAATGCATACGATACGTACGCGGCAGCTGTGTTACCATCCATAGTTTTCATTGGTTTCTGCATGAACATTACTTCCTTTCAGAAATAGATTGGTGGTCGACACGTATATTATACGTATCTTAATTGTAACCCTATTGACAGATAATTGCAATAGACTATTGACTGATATGTGAAAATTTTCGCATAATTATAATGTATCTTTTAAAGGTGTATGAGAGATGCGTTTCGATAAATGAAAGTGAATCTCAATTTGACCGTAAAAAGAAAAGGTTTTGGGCGGTAGGTGTGTCGGTTGGTGCGGGCATGGCGAGGCGATGGCTTTTATATATGAAGAAAAGACGTGTTTCGCCGACAAAAGATGAGGTCATGATGGGGTGTGCGAAGTTTTGTGACTATTCCGACGAAATTTCGTTTCGGCGGTAGAGAATTGCGCCGAGTTGTGGTATAATAGAATCACAATAAGAGAAAAACAGCTTCGGCTGACAGGAGGTTATGTAACTATGTGCGAAGAAAAATGCTTGGAAGAAATGGAACAGGAAGTTCCGGTATTGTTCGAAGAAGATATCGATATCTTGGAAGATCGTCTCGATGATATCATCATGGCGATCGGTCTCCCGGAAGAACAGACGAATGCTATCCTTCGTTTGATCAGCGATGCGCTCGATGAGCATCACAACAATATTCTCGATACGTATGAAGAGCTCGAAGAAGAAATGTTCGAGTGCGATTGCGACGAGGAAGAATAAGAGTCATATCGGAGGCGAAGCAGATGAAGCAATGTATCGTGAGGCTTATCTGCCTCGCCTTTTGTATTTTGTGGGGCTCGTGCGCGTTTGCCGCTCCCGACAATGTGCAAGAGGCGAGGGCGCGTGTGATGAGCGCGGCGGGCTGTATGGCGTCGTATGAGGATAGGAACGGCCATCTGGTCGAGAGTTATCTGACGGCGGCAGGCTGGGAGATCGACCGTTACGCGACGGTGGACGGCAAGGTGAGCGCGGAGTTTCTCATCGCGAAAAAAACAGATAACGGAAAAGAGCGTTTTCTCCTTGCGGTGGCAGGGACGAATGATGTGAGGGATGTCCGACTCGATCTGAAGATGAAGCAGGTGCCTTACGGCGGCAGTACGATAGAGGAGTTCGGCGAGGTGGCATCGCGTCCGCTCGATAAGGAGAATGACGGCGAGATGCGCGTGCATAAGGGCTTTGATAAGCTGGCACTTCATCTTCTGACGGTAGAGGTCAATACGGATAAGGGTCTTCGTTCGCTCGTCGATATCCTCCGCGAGAATCGTGACGCGCACGTCTATCTGACGGGGCACAGTCTCGGCGGCGCGGCGGTGACGGTGCTGGGGGCAAGGCTATCAGATCTCGGTATCCTCACGGAGCAGATACATATCATGACGTTCGGCGCGCCTGCTGTGGGCAACGAATCGTTCGCGCGTCGCTACGAGCATCTGCCGCTCACACGTATCACGCTGAAGGGCGACCCCATCGTGATCGCGCTGCAGAAGGTGGCGGGCGGATATGAGCAGTTCGGTACGGAGAAGAAGCTCGATGAACGAGAGAAGTCTATCCTCGGTCTCAGTGCGGCGAATCACAATATCACGGAGTATTTTGATGTGGTGCTGAAGGACTACTACGATACGCTCGGCATGAGAAAAGGCGATGTCCCGTACGAGGCGAGCGAGCGCGCGTCCAAGGAGGGCAAGGCGAAGGTATACGTGACGCCGATCAGAGCCGAGCTCGATATGAAGTTCGACAAGGACAGAGCGTATATGAAGATGGCGTTTGCCGATACGGTACGGCTCCATACGGACGGCTTCGTGCTGGCAGAGTCGCGCGACAATGCCGAAGAGAATGCCCGTAAGGCAGGCTGTCGCTACCTCGTCACAAGCACGGTCAGAGATATCCCGATGCGCGAGGAATATAACAAACACTACATCGTCTATACCCACACCATCTACGACCTCAAAGAAAATACCATCGTCGGTATCCATTCCCATTCGACCGATACCCGTCGTATGACGGCGATGGAGAGCTTCATCCGTTCCGCGTTTTATGCGTGGGAGGAAGTGCGAGACGTGTTGTAAAGGGCTCCCCTGCGGGGCTCTTTTTTTGCGTATTGTTGATTTTCTTATCGTGCGTATCAAGCTCGCAAAGCATTCTTTATCGTGGCAGATAACTCTTCCCTTCTCTCTTACTTTTTGGCTTGCCCCAAAAAGTAACAAAAAAGGCACACGCTGTTGAAGCGGACGTCAGCCTACGCTATAACGAACTGCACCGCTTCAAAAAGCGTGGAACGCAGATGATGGTTTACTGCTAAGGGGATAGGAACGTAAAAGGATATTCATGATTGCGTATGCAATCATCACGTTCTCTATCTCGACTTTGCCAAAACTTTCATCGGCGCAACCATCGCCTTAACAGTTCGCGACTAGCCAATCATCTTCGCCTTTTAGGCTTGATTCTTGGGTCGCTGTTGCATGGCTCGTATTCGCCAATCGCCTTCGGCTCTTGGATACGAGCGCAAAAAAGCGTGGAACGCAGATGTTGATTTTCTGCTAAAGGGATGAGAACGGTATTAATATATCCTCATCCATCGCCTCTCTCTGACGAGGGAGGTGTCAGCAACGCTGACGGAGGGAGAGAT
>JAFPBC010000264.1 GCA_017390595.1 Selenomonadales bacterium
ACTCGGAAAAGGTGATTATGAGACAGTTGGAGCACGCATGTACGAGACTCACTGGGGAATGTCAAAGGATTATGAAGTATCATGCGAGGAGCTCGATTTCCTTGCTACACACCGTCACGAGCATACATACCTTTTCTGTCGATGCGGCCCGGGTTCTGAAAATCGCGTATCTCCTTTACCTTGCCGTACACATTGATGATATCACCGATACGCGCATCGGGTTTCGCTTTGTCCGCATAGACCGTCACCAAGACGCTCGCGTCGGGCTTTGCGACCTCCGCTCCGTTTTGCAAGCGCAGTACATCGACAGTATATGTCACCTGTTTCGTCTTCTCGTCAAGAGAGATCGGCCTTGCTTCCTTCGTGCTGACGCCCGTTATCAAGACCTTCTGCCCTGTCCATGTCTTGAGCGGGTCTGCCTTTTCTACATCGGACAGCTGCGTCACCAAGCATCCGCCCGCCAGAAAAAGCATCGACACTGTAAGAAGTGCACATTTTGCCTTTTTCGTCATCACGACCAGATGAACGATAAGCGCAAGCACGAACAGCACACACCCGATGCGCCAGTCCGCAAACTGACTGCCGAGCAAAACACCGAGAACGAAACCAATTGCTATGGAATTGACAAGCACCGTACTCGTCTGTTTCATATCGTTCTCCTATTCCGCTACGATCAAGCTCTTCATCGTCTCGTATTTTTTCTTGCCGATCCCTTTCACGCGCTGAATATCGGCGACCGTCGCGAATCGTCCGTTTGCCGCGCGATACTCCACGATGCGTTTTGCCAAAGCAGGGCCGATACCGGGCAGACGGTCAAGCTCATGGACACTTGCCGTATTGATATTGACAGGCCCGCTTGGCGGGGCGGCTTTCTTCTTGGCAGACTTTTTCTTCCCTGTTGTTTGCGACATCTCTGCCTCATCATTTTCTGCCTGCGTAGATGCGACACGTATCACCTGTCCGTCGGTCAGTTCTGCCGACACATCGACACCGTCCATCTTCGCCTCGGGCAAGATGCCTCCGCACGCTTCGAGCGCATCGATGACACGCATCCCGTTCACGAGCGCGATACTGCCCGGTTGACGCACCGCGCCCTCGACACGCACCACGACCGTCTCCGCTTCGCGTACCTGCGGGCGACCGCTGATATATACGCTGATACCGACCAATATAAGTGCCATGATCGTCACGATCCACAGCTGTCTTTTTTGATTCATACGGTCCACCTCCCGCAAGCACTTTTCTTTCTTACTTCCTCTTTTTTCGCAAAATCCCCTGCTTTTTTGATGTTTTTTTCATCTATCATTCGCAAGTTTCTTCACTATCAAAAACAAAAGGCGAACTGCCGATGCAGTCCGCCTATGTTTATGCTGTTTTATTTTACGACGATGTTGACGAGTTTTTTCGGTACGCAGATGACCTTTACGACTTGTTTTTCGCCGATGAAGCCTTGTACACGCGGGTTAGCGAGTGCGAGCGTTTCCATTTCGTCTTTCGTTGCCGTAGCAGGGAGAAGAACTTTGTCACGTACTTTGCCGTTGATCTGAAGTACGATCTCTACTTCGTCCTGTACGAGTGCGCTTTCTTCGTATGTCGGCCATGTGCATTTGTGGATGCTGCCTTCTTCGCCGAGCTGTGCCCAGAGTTCTTCCGTCATGTGCGGAGCGAACGGTGCAAGGAGGCGAAGGAGCGCGCTGACGATCTCTTTCATGAGACCACCGTTGACTGCGTTTGCGTCTTTGATAGCATAGACAGCGTTGACGAGTTCCATGACAGCACTGATAGCCGTGTTGAAGTTATAGCGTTTGTCGATATCTTCCGTTACTTTTTTGATCGTGTGATGGAGGATACGACGAAGTTCTTTTTCTTCTTTCGTGAGCGATGCGACATCGTATGCGTCCGCGTCTTTGATGAGGCCTTCGTACTGTGCGACGAGTCGCCATACACGGCTGAGGAAGCGGAACGCGCCTTCTACGCCTTGGTCGCTCCATTCGAGGTCACGTTCCGGCGGTGC
>JAFPBC010000034.1 GCA_017390595.1 Selenomonadales bacterium
GATGCGTTTCTTCTCCTATGATTTTCATTTACGGTTTACACTTTCTTTTCATTCAAAAAAATGATTATTCTGCTGATACTTTTTCATCCTTTGTTCATGACAATTTACTAATTTTGCGTTATAATAACGTTACATCTACATAAAGGAGTGACTTATCATGTTACAAAAAACGATCCGCTTCTTGCTTGCGGCGATATTCTGTCTGTTCCCCGCTACGATGCAAGCAGCCCCCATATCGGTCGCACCGGGCGAAACACTCGCGGTCATCCTCGACGCGCCAAGCGATTTTTCTATCCCGCGTTATTACAGCACGATGCAGAATGAATTTGAAAAGAAATTTCCGACAGCCAAGCTCGTTATCGGAAATGAAGCACAGGATATATATTATTCGTACTGGCTGGATCGCGGATTCTTAGAACCGCAAAAAATGGTCCAAACGCAGGAATTGCTCGATCTTGCCGCATATTGCAAGGCAGATAAGACGATCGTTCTCCTCTTGACCGAAACGATCATGGACGATGATAACGACGAATATCGTGCTAATATCAGCATGCGTGCATTCGCTGTGACGCCGAACAAAATTTTGACCCACGTTCAAACAAGCCGCGACGATCATTCTCGCGCAAGTAATCTCAGAGCGAAAAAGGGAGCTTTCGATACAGCGCTTGACGATATCTTAAAAGAGATCGCACCGCCGAAAGAAAAGAAATAAAACGACAATATCCGCTTACCATTCGGCAAGCGGATATTTTTATGAGCATACAAAAAAGGCTTACCGTTCGGTAAGCCTTTTTTATGTTTTATTTGCGATTCATAGCTGCTTCTGCTGCTGCCGTGAATACTACGTCAGTCGAGGAGTTGAGACCCGTTTCACAGGAGTCTTGGATTACACCGATGATGAAACCGATACCTACGACCTGCATCGCAATATCATTCGGGATACCGAAGAGTGCGCAGTTGAGCGGGATCAAGAGGAGCGAGCCGCCTGCTACACCGGATGCACCGCAAGCCGACAATGCGGATACGAAGCAAAGGAGTACTTTGAGCGCGAACGGCACTTCGATACCGAGCGTGTTAACGCAAGCAAGCGTCATAACAGCGATCGTGATAGCAGCACCTGCCATGTTGATCGTTGCGCCGAGCGGGATCGATACGGAATAGTTGTTTTTGTCAAGACCGAGTTCTTCGCAGAGACGCATATTAACAGGGATGTTAGCTGCGGAGCTGCGCGTAAAGAATGCCGGGATGAAAGAGTCTTTGAGGCATTTGAACACGAGCGGGAACGGGTTTTTGCCCGTCTGTGTAAATACGATAATCGGATTTACAACGAGTGCAACGAATGCCATGCAGCCAACCAATACTACAAGAAGTTTGCCGTATTCAACGAATACTTCCGGACCGTTTTCAGCAACAGTCGTGAATACCAAGCCCATGATACCGAACGGAGCGCAGTTGATGACCCAGCGAACAGCCTGCGAAACTGCATCGGATACGTGTGCCATGAAGTTTTTCGTCGTATCGTTTGCTTTTCTGAGACCAAGACCGAAAATGATAGCCCAAGTGAGGATACCGAGGTAGTTAGCATTGACGATAGAACCTACCGGATTTGCAACAAGGTTCATAAGGAGCGTTTTGAATACGTCCGTGATGTCACTTGCTACATTGAAACCTTCTGCTGCAGCTACTGCGCCGAGCGGAAGCGTGAGCGGAGTCATTTCACATGCGATTACTGCAAGAAGCGATGCAGAGATCGTACCAATGAAATAGAGCACGACGATACGGCTCATCGTTTTGCCGCCGCCTTTTTTCGCATTCGCAACGGAAGCAAGTACCAATACGAATACCAATACCGGTGCGATCGCTTTCAATGCACCTACGAAGAGGGAACCGAGGATGCCGATACCTGTTGCACTCGGGAATGCGATACCGAGGATAGTACCGACGATGAGACCAACGATAATACGTTGAACTAAGCTCAACTTACTAAACATTTTTTCACATCTTCTTTCTTTATGTAATTTTGTATTTGCAACTGCTTATTCTGCACGCCTTAGAAGTGCCACGCTTTCGACGTGGCTCGTCTGCGGGAACATATCGACAGGCTGGACTTCTTCGGCATGATAGCCAAGCTCATTTAGCACAGCGATATCTCTGGCAAGAGAAGCAGGATTGCACGAAACGTAAACTATACGTTCGGGATTCATGCGGGCAAATGTCTCAAGAACGATACGATCACACCCACTGCGCGGCGGGTCGACGACGACGACATCGGCACGTACGCCTTGCTTATAGAGCTGTGGCATAACTTCGACCGCATCACCGACGAGGAATTCTGCATTGGTGATATGGTTTGCCTCCGCATTTTTCTTCGCATCGCGAATGGCAGGCGCGACGATCTCTATCCCATATACTTTTTTCGCTTTTTGTGCCAAAAAGAGGGAGATCGTACCTGTACCGCAGTACGCGTCAATGACCGTTTCGTTTCCGTTTAAGTCCGCATATTGCAGAGCCTTTTGATAAAGAACGTCGGCTTGCGCCGTATGTACTTGGAAGAACGACTGTGCCGATATCGCAAACGACAACTTACCGATACGATCTTCGATCGCAGCTTGTCCCCAAAGACAGCGGGTCTCCTGTCCCAAGATGACGTTGGTACGTTTCGGATTGATATTGTGCATGATGCTGACGAGTGCAGGCACTTCACGGCGAAGACGTTTGACGACTTCTTCTGCTTTCGGCAAGTGCTTCGTTTTCGTCACGATGACCGCCATCGCTTGTCCGTCTGTTCCGACACGACCGATGATGTGGCGTACCACACCGCAGTCGTCTTTTTCGCGATATGCGGGGATCTTCAGCTCTGCCAATATTTTCGACGCAGCCTGTGCGATATGATTGTTCGCATCCATCTGAATATGACAATTTTCTGTTGCGATGATATCATGCGATCCCTTCGCATAACAGCCGATGACCGTTTTCCCCCTCTTCTCTCCGACAGGGAACTGCATCTTATTGCGATACAGCCACGGCGACGATGCACCAAGTGTCGGATGAACGAGAAGTGCAGTCTGCTTGCCGATGCGTTCTAAGGCATCGACTACTTGTTGGCGTTTGACGATGAGCTGACCATCATACGAAAGGTGCTGAAGTTGACAACCGCCGCACGCTTCATAGATAGGACACGTAGGCTCTACACGCTCTTCAGACGGAACGATCACACGGATGAGCGAGCCCACCGCATAATTTTTCTTCACGAGCGTGATCTTTGCCAATACGACTTCGCCGACGAGTGCACCGGGAACGAAGACAGTAAAATCGTCTTTGCTTCCTACACCTTCGCCGCTATGCCCCAGACTGCGGATCGTGATCTCATATTGCTGATGTAACGTAACAGGACATTCTCGTTTCACAAGCGTTCTCCTTTTATTGTTCTTATCAGGCTTTGCTATATAAGATAAACAGGGAGAGGTTCTCCCTATTTTCTTATTACGACAACATTTTCGCCAAGAGTTCGTTTACCATACCGGGGTTTGCTTTACCCTTGCTCTGGCGCATAACTTGACCGACCAAGAAGCCGATCGATTTTTTATTACCGTTTTTGTAATCTTCGACCGGTTTCGGGTTATCTGCGATAACGCGTTCTACGATCGCTTCGATCTCTTTCGTATCAGTGATCTGAACGAGACCTTTTTCTTCTACGATCTTCGCAGGATCGTCGCCTGTTTTCCACATTTCTTCGAAAACAGTTTTCGCGATCTTCGACGAGATCGTACCTTTGCCGATGAGTTTAATGAGGTCTGCCAACTGATCGGCTTTGATGAGCATATCAGCAAGCGTTTTGCCTTCGTAGTTGAGATGTTTCGATACATCACCCATGAGCCAGTTAGCTGCGAGTTTCGCATCGGCACCTGCTTTGCATACTGCATCGAAGTAGTCAGCCATCGCACGCGTTGCGGTGATGACACCTGCATCGTATGCAGAGAGACCACACTCTTCCGTCAAGCGTTTGCGACGCGCATCGGGAAGTTCGGGAAGCGATGCACGAATTTCTTCGATGCGTTCTTCCGTCGTTACGATCGGCACGAGATCAGGCTCGGGGAAGTAACGGTAATCATGTGCTTGCTCTTTGCTGCGCATCGAGAGCGTGATACCTTTTGCTTCATCCCAAGTTCTCGTTTCTTGAATGATCTTGCCGCCTTCGTCGAGGATATCGGCTTGACGTTCAATTTCATATTCAAGAGCACGCTGAACCGTTTTGAAGGAGTTGAGGTTTTTCATCTCAACTTTCGTACCGAATTTTTCTGCGCCCCATTCGCGAAGCGATACGTTGACGTCGCAGCGGAGGCTGCCTTCTTCCATTTTGCAGTCGGATACTTCTACGTATTCGAGGATGCTCTTCATTTTTTCAAGGTATGCAACAGCTTCTTCGGGCGAGCGCATATCCGGTTCGGATACGATCTCAAGAAGCGGTACGCCTGTACGGTTGTAGTCTACGTTCGAGTAGTCGGACGACGTGATCGTCGAGCCCGAGTGAACGAGTTTACCTGCGTCTTCTTCCATGTGCGCGCGCGTGATACCGATGCGTTTCGTTTCACCGTTCACTTCGATGAAGAGGTGACCGTGTTCAGCGATCGGGAGATCGAGCTGCGATGTCTGGAAGTTTTTCGGCAAGTCGGGATAGTAGTAGTTTTTACGGTCGAATTTGCTGAATTTCGAGATCTGGCAGTTGAGTGCAAGACCTGCTTTGATACCGAATTCGACAACTTTTTCATTCAATACGGGAAGTACGCCCGGGAGACCGAGACATACAGGGCATACGTTCGTGTTCTGCGGAGAACCGAATGTCGTTGCACAACCGCAGAAGATTTTCGTATTCGTTTTCAGCTCGCTGTGTACTTCGAGACC
>JAFPBC010000265.1 GCA_017390595.1 Selenomonadales bacterium
CGATACCGAAGGTCGACCTGCCGATATCGGGCACGGCCAAAGTCGATGCCAAGATCGTCGGTGCCGTCGATGATATCGCTGTTGATGCGACGGTAAAGGCTGACGGCAGAGCGTATGGATACGATTTTCGTAATCTTGCAGCCAAAGTCGGTTTTATGCGCGATATCCTCATGGTACGTGAACTGACGGCAAACGCGTTCGACGGTCAGCTCGTGATGCAGGGTGCTTATGATATCAGCAAAGATATGTACGGATTTGAAGCGGCGGTGCATCAGGCAGATGCGACGCTGTTTAACGAATATGTGCCCGACCTTAACGGGCGTGCGAGCCTTCATATGACGATCGGCGGCTATGGGGCAGAACCCGATCTCAAAGGCCGACTTGTGATGGCGAGCGGACAATACTTACAAAAAGATTTTACGAATCTGATCATCGACTTTGCGAAGCGTGACGGACAAGTGCAAGTCGCAGGCGCTTCGGTCGAAACGGAGCAGGGCGCAAGACTGGCTCTTTTCGGTACGATAGAAAACGATCGGCTCGACATGAGAGCCATCGGCTCGGAAGTGCCGCTCTCCTGGCTCCATAACGAAGAAACGTGCGCGGGCGGTATCGATGTGGAAGCCGTTATCGGCGGTACGCTCGACGATCCGACAGCACAGATGAAGATCCACGCGAATGAAGGGGCTATCCTCAGACAGCCGTTCGACCGCATGGAAGGGTTCGCCGAATATCAAGGCGGTGAAGTCAAGATCCATGACTTCGTATTACGCAATTATCGGTATGGTATGGACTCGGGTCATACGGTGCAGGGTACTGTCGGTATCACAGGCGAGAAAAAACTGGACTTATATGTTGATACGAAAAAAATACGTGCCGAAGCACTCTCGGGCTGGATCGATATGGATACGAAGCTGACGGGTAATCTTGATAACAAGCTTCATGTAACGGGTACGCTCGATCAGCCGATACTCAGCGGGGAATATACGCTCCGCGACGGTAGTTTTGGCAGTCTCCTCATTGCAGGCAGCAGCGGGAAATATTCGCTCGATGAAAAAGGCTTCCATATCGAAGATATGCGTGTATCGTCGCTCAATACGGAAGTCGAGCTCAAGGGTGATATCACGCCGACGAGAGATATCGACCTTCGCATTCGTGCCGTCGATGTCGAGATCGAGCGACTCTATCTCGATATGCCGTATGCCATCCTCGGCAGAGCGACGTTCTACGGAAAACTCGAAGGCTCGCTCGACTCTCCGATGTTCAAAGGCGCGGTGCGTTCGGACGGACTTGATTTTAACGGAACGGTCCTCAAAGATATCAAAGGAAATGTCACGGTACGCGACAAAGTCCTCACCATTCCCGAATTCTCGTTCAGCGAAGGCGATGGACAGTACCGATTCGACGGTATCGTGCGATTCGACGAAACGAAGAAAATGGACGGTAAGTTCGTAACGGAAGGCGGTCATTTGGGTCCGCTCCTTACGGTATTCGGTCTTCCCGATGCGGGCATTGACGGTGCTCTTACCGGTGATATCACCATCGGCGGGACGATGAACGATCCGAATATCCGAGTACAGGGCGTTATGACGGACGGCCTTATCAGAGGCGAACATCCGCTTACAGACGTTGCCGTCGATGTGTCTCTTATCGGTGATGTCGTTACCGTCAACAAATTCTACGGCAAGCAGAACCAAGGTATCCTTGCGGTACAAGGCACAGCCGATCTCAAAGGCGAGCTTGACATGGAAATGGCAGGCTCTCATATCGATGCCGAGATATTGACCGACTGGTTCGATCTTGGGATCGATACCGAAGGCGAGATGGATTTTGCGGTGCAGTTGGCAGGAACGACGGAAGAGCCGTATGCCAATGCATCCGTTGAGATCGCCGATGTCGGTATCGGTGCGACGAAGTTTGACCGACTTGTCGGAATGTTCGTCGTTGACGACCGTATGCTCAGGATCAATCAGCTCCTCTTATCGAAAGGCGAATATCGTGCCAGCGCGTATGGTATCGTTCCGTTCGGGGCAGTTATAAAACGGGAAGACTTGATCGTAGAAGCGAATGACGAGATCGACGTAACACTTCAGCTCGACAATGCCGACCTTAGGGTACTGGCGCTCTTGACGGACGAAGTAGAATACGGTATCGGCCCGATGACAGGCGAAGTGCGTGTCGGCGGTACGATCGACGATCCCAGATTCTACGGCGATGTCAATATCGAAAACGGCACGATAAAATTAAAACAGGTAAAAACACCGCTTGAAAATACATTCCTCAGTATCGGTTTCGACGGCAAGACGATCACACTTCGTGAACTCAGCGGTATGATGGGCGGCGGAAGCGTATCTGCTTACGGCGAAGCGACGATGGTCGGCAACACGTGGGACGACTTCCATGCGTCCATGATGTTCGACCAATTCACGATAGACAGTCTCTACTACAAAGGGCCTATCAACGGCAGCTTGATATTCGCCGATGGGGAACATATGCCAAAACTGTCGGGCGATATCGAGATCAAAAACGCGACGATCGATATTCCGCCGATCCCCGAAACGGAAGAATCCGACTGGGATATGGCGATCGACGTCACGGTAGAAGCCAAAGACAAGGTGCGGCTGTATAACTCGTACCTCTATGACTTGTGGATAGACGGGCGCGCGCATTTTGGCAGGACGGTAAAATATCCCGAAACAGAAGGCATTTTTAAAGTAAAACGCGGTACGGTCAGCTATCTTAACACCGACTTTAAGGTGCAGGAAGGCTGGGCGAAATTCGACCAAGTCATGTCGTTCATCCCGTCGGTACATCTCAAAGCCGAAACGAAGATCGACCGCGTAAAAGTCATGCTCGGTATCGACGATCCTGCCGATCAGATGAGTCTCAAGCTCACGGCTTCGCCGGCGATGAGCCACCAGAACATCTTGTCGCTTCTGACGCTCCGCAGTCGATATTTTGACAAAGAAGACTCGAGCGGATTCGGTCGAGACGAACTTGTCGGTATGCTCGAGCTCGGACTTCAGATGAGCTTTATGGGAGCGGTGGAAAGTACGATCCGCGAGACGTTTGATGTAGACGAATTCAAGCTCGTTCGCGATACCGTTTCGCTCGCGGGATTCGCAAGCGGAAGACGTTCTGACAACGATGAAGTGTACAACGTTCAGATTGGAAAATATTTGACAGACAGGCTTATGCTTAGATATACTATGGGAGTAGGATATGATGGCTATAACTTTGGCATATACTACGACATGAATGATCGTTTCAGACTTATTACGACGCTCGATGAAGATCAGAATTCGTTCTATGGAATAGAAACGTACTTTAAATTCTGATAGGAGGGATATGCGCTGCTGAAGGAATACTTGGATGAATTAAAACAAGTGAAGATGCTCTCGCCGGAAGAAGAAGGGCGACTTTGGCGTGCGTATAAAAATGGCGGCGATGAAGAGAGCCGTGCGCGTCTTATCGAGAGCTATCAGCCTCTCGTTTTCAAGGTCGCGCTTCGCTATCGGGTAACAGAGTCTGTGCTGATGGATATCATTCAAGAAGGCACGATCGGTCTGATCGAAGCTGTTGAACGATATGACCATACGCGCGGCGTAGCGTTCAGTCTGTTCGCGTATCATCGTATCCGCGGGCGTATGCTCAGCTACATGGAACGTGAAGGCGAAAAAGAGCATGCCTCTATCGATATTTCGGCATATGACGGTGACGGACAAGTCACGCTCGCCGACCTGATCGAAGATACCGCGCCCTTGGCGGCAGATGTTGCCGAGCAGAATGTGCTGTTATCCGAAGTCAAACAAGCGATGCGGCGACTGCCTGCCAAAGAACAGCTCGTTCTTGCGGGCGTGTACCTGGACGACCGTGAGCCGAAACGATTGGCCGAGGAGATGAACCTCAGCCCGTCGCATATCTATCGCTTGCAAAAGCAAGGGATCAGACGAGTAAGGGGTATGTTATCACGTTTTATCAAACAATGGCGTTCATAGATAATACAAGAAAACGAGCCATGTGAGCAAGAAAACAAAAGAGAATATCGAATAATCTTCGATCATTACGTAAAACGACCGTTTTTGAACGATTGGTTTACGTGATGATGGGTCGATTATATGAAGTGTAGTGACGAAGTAAGAGGTGAGACGGGTGACTGAACAGAGATCGCGAGTTACGACGCATCTGCGCTCCGCGCAAGATTGGCTCTCGAAGGCCGAACGGTCTTTCGATGAACAAAAAGACATTCGCGGCGAGCTCAACTTGATGCTCGCGCAGGCGGAACTCAAACGCGTGCAGGAAGAAAAAAGCGGTGCGAAACGTCGGCTGCGATATACTTGGTATCGCCAAGGAGGAGCACTTATCTGTGCGATCCTGCTGTTCGGGCTCGGCAGTCTTATCTGGATGAGTCACGCTGAAAAAGAAGCGGACAAGGCAGTCACACACGTGCAGACAACACAGACCGTCATGCCGACGACTATGGTATCGGCGCCGAGCGTTTCGGCATCGACAAGCGCGGCGGACAAAGAGCTGGTGTCTGCAAAGGCCAAAACACCATATGAAGAATACGACAAAGCGCATCGAAATGTATCTGCGGCGATCCTTTCCGAAAAAGAGAAGGAAGACCTCATGAAGGCGGCAGGACGCTCGTTGCGCGGGCAATAATCGAGATACAAGGAGGATATCTATGGCAAAACGTATGTACAGTCATAAGAAAAAAGCGACGGCTGCAGCACTTTGCGCGGCATTTGCGCTTCTTTCGACGACGTCTGTCTTGGCAGCAGAGCCGGCAGATATAATGGGAAAAACGATTACGGCAGTGAAGATCGAAGGGGAATCGACTGTTCAAGAAGCTGATATCTACGCGGTGCTCGCGCTCAAACCGGGCGATGTCGCGGAAACGACAGCACTCCAGACTGACTTGAAGGCCGTCTATGATATGGGCTATTTCTACAATGCGTCGATCGACTTTCAGGAAGTGCCCGAAGGTGTAGAAGTTATCTATGTCGTGGAAGAAAATCCTGTCCTTCAGTCGGTCGCGTTCGAAGGTAATATCTCGGCGACGGCAGAAGAGCTCGACGCTCTTGTGACGAATCCGCGCGGCGAAGTCCTCAATACGAAACTTCTTGCACAGAATACGAAACAGATCGAAACGTTCTACCATGATAAAGGTAATATCTTGGCAAAGGTTACCGACGTGAAGATGGAAAATGATGGTCTTCTTCGTTTGAAGATCAACGAAGGTATTTTGGAAGGCTTCTCCGTCAAAGGGAACGAAAAAACGAAAGAATATGTCATCTTGCGTGAAATGCGTATGAAACCGGGCGAGCCGTTCAACGTAAATGATGCGCGCCGCAGTGTACAGCGTATCAACAACCTCGGTTACTTCGAGGATGTCAACGTAAAACTCAATCCGGGCACCGAACCGAACTCGGTCATCTTGGAAACGAGCGTTATCGAGCAGAGAACAGGTACGTTCTCGATCGGTGCAGGGTATAGTGATACGGAAGGTATGGTCGGTCTTATCGAACTCGGCGACCGCAACTTCCTCGGACGC
>JAFPBC010000266.1 GCA_017390595.1 Selenomonadales bacterium
GATACAGCCGAAGCCGATCCCGTGCAGAGCACGCACGATGATAAGCTGTGTGATGGTCTCGGCAAACGGATAGAGCACCGTCCCGCCTACAAAGATGATGGCACCGATCCGCATGAATCTCGTCCTGCCGATATCTTCGATATACCGCCCGCTGAATATGCGTGCAACCATCGTCGAGAGAATGAGTATGCCGACTGCCAATCCTGCTTCGGCAGGGCTTGCTCCCATTTCGTCCATCGCGTAAACGGCGAGTATGATCATCAAGGTATAATATACGAATGTGGCAATAAAGTTCGCTGTCGAGACGAGGATAAAGTCCTTCGTCCATATTTTGTCCATTTGTACGTCCTTCTTTCGTGCGACTGCTGATTTTTATTATACTCCTCTCTTCCCTTTTCTGTCGAGTATATCCGCTATAAATGAAGAACCCTACCGTCCTGCCACGGTAGGGTCCTGTGTGTATGAGGAGAGGAAAATTGATGAGGATGGTTGCATCACCCTTCATGTCTTTATAATACCACGGCGGTAAATTATAGTCAATACCCTTCCGATATATTTAATAGGATTTTTTATCATTTTTTTCGGAGATACGTCTGTTGCTGTTACGCATCTCCGAAAAGGTCATATCGTCTTGTTCTCCCAAGCAAAAAAGGATATTCTCCCCTATTCTTCCTGGAGCTCTTCCCACGCGCTGTATTTGGCTTCGAGCTTCTTGGTGGCAGCTTCGTATTCCGCGGTGAGGTCGGCGGCTGTCTGTGCGTCGGCATGGCTCTCGGGCAGGCTGAGTTGGTATTCGAGGCCTTTGAGTTCCATTTCGAGCATGACGATCTCGCCTTCTATGTCGTGGATCTTTTTCTCGCGTTCTTCGGCGCTCATGGCGCGCTTGGGCTTGGCGTTCTGTTTCGGTTTTTCTTCTGTTTTTTCTGCTTGCGGGGCAGGTTCTTCCGCTTTGACTTTGACAGGTACGGCGGCTTGTTGTGCGAGACGAAGTTGTTCTTCTTCAGCGCGTTCGCGTTCTTTCATTTCTTGGTAATAGCTGTACGTGCCGTTATAGGAGGTGAGCTTGCCGTCGTCGAGTTCGATGATCCAGTTGGCTACTTTGTCTAAAAAGTAGCGGTCGTGGGATACAGCGAGGAAGGTGCCGGGGAAGCTCATGAGTGCGGATTCGACGGCTTCTTTGGCAGGGATGTCGAGATGGTTGGTGGGTTCGTCGAGGACGAGGAAGTTGGCGCCGCTCATCATCAGTTTGAGGAAAGCGACGCGCGCTTGTTCGCCGCCGCTAAGGTCGCCGATTATTTTGTAGACATCGTCTCCGCGGAAGAGGAATGCGCCGAGGTATCCGCGCGCCTGTTCGAGCGTGACGCCGAATTCGCCTACGATCTCGTCAAGGAGGGTATTTGCATGATTGAGACCTTCGTGGTGCTGTGAGAAGTAGCCGACTTTGACGCGGCTGCCGAGTTTGACGCGGCCTGTGGGGCTGGTAAGTTCGCCTGTGAGAAGTTTGAGGAGCGTGGTCTTGCCTGCTCCGTTCGGGCCGATGAGGGCGATGCCGTCGCCGTTTTTGACGACTAGGTCAAGGCCTGCGAATACAGTTCTGCCGTCGTAGTGTGCGCTGACGTTTTCGAGTTCGGCGACGCGCTGAGCGCATTCCGCGGGCGGGTGAAAGGCGAAATATTGGAAGGTGGATGCTTCGGGCGGGAGGACGATTCGCTCTAGGCGTTTGAGCTGTTTTTCACGTCCGCGTGCTTGTTTTGATTTGATGCCTGCTTTGTATTTACGAATGTATTCTTCGGTCTTGGCGATCTGTGCTTGTTGTTTGTCGTAGGCACTCTTCAGCGCACGGTCGTTGAGTGTCTTTTGTTCGAGGTAGCGTGTGTAGTTGCCGCGATAGACGTCGGCAGTATGGTGTTCGAGCGAGACGATGCCTGTTACGACGTGGTCGAGGAAGTAGCGGTCATGGGAGATGAGGAGCACACCGCCTTTATATTCCGCGAGGAATTTTTCGAGCCATTCGACCATTTTGATGTCGAGATGGTTGGTGGGCTCATCAAGAAAGAGGAAGTCGGGCTGACGAATGAGGGCTTTGGCAAGGAGGATGCGGGTGATCTGTCCGCCCGAGAATTCGCTTACTTTTCTCTCCATGTCAGTTTCGCCGAAGCCGAGGCCGTGTGCGACGCGTCTGACGAGGGCTTCGTATTGGTAGCCGCCCGCTTGTTCATACAGGCTTGTGACGCGGTCGTAGCGACGCATGGCATTGGCGAGTTTTTCTTCGTCTTGTTCTTCGGAGATGATGGTCTCGAGGTCGGCGAGTTCCGCGCGCCAAGAGAGTATCTCATGGTATGCGCTGTGGAGCTCGTCCCAGAGGGTGCGGTCGGTCATTTCGGTCTGCTGTTCGACGTAGCTGATGCGTACGCCTTGCGGAATGATGACTTCGCCCGCGGTGGCTTCTTCTTCTCCGAGGATGCAGCGAAGGAGCGTGGATTTGCCTGTGCCGTTGGGGCCGATGAGGCCTATTTTGTCGCCGTGGGCGATCGTGAAGCTGACATTATGAAATATTTCATTGATACCGAAGGCTTTGGTTAGGTCTTGGATTCTGATTACTTCCATGTATGTTCTCCTATGTTTTCTATGGTATCCTTGCGAGCCGTTCGAGGTAAGCAAGGGTATTGTCTGTATCGGTGCGATGTACGAGGTCGCAGAGGTGTATGATGTGTCCGCTTGCGAGTGCGATGCCGTCTGTGATCGCGTGGCAGTCGACTGTACGGTGCAGGATGCAGATGCGTTCGTCTCGTTCCGCAAGACGTGCGAGGATGGCACGTGTCATGTCGTTCGATGCGATGTCTACGATGACGAGTCGGTTGTCTGTATGTTGTCTGACGACGCGCATGGCTGTGCGGACGAGGTGCTCTATCTCATATTCCGCGTTCTGCACGATGAGAAGAATGGTGGCGGGCGGGATGTTCTTGCGTTTTTTGAATTGCCACAGTTCTTCCGCGAGGCAGTAGATGCCAAAGAGTGCGAGCGAGATGATGATGACGGCCGAGTAGTATCCGACGGTCATGTTGTTCCCTCCTTTTTTCTGTATCGTATGCAGGAGGGTGAGCGGTTGTTATTCGAGTATGATCCAGTTTTGTTTGATGGCGGTGAGTGCCGCCTGTGTACGGTCGGTGACGTTCATCTTGCGGAAGATGCGTGTGAGATGGTTTTTGACTGTTTTTTCACTGATGAAGAGTTCTTCGGCGATCGCCTGATTGGACATCCCTTGTGTGATGCATTTGAGGACTTCGAGTTCTCTGATGCTGAGCGGTTCTTGGCTCTTGTGCGGTGCGGTCGGCTGAGGCACTTCGTCGTCGATGATGACACGTTCTCCGTGTGCGATACGTGTGACAGCGCCCATCAGTTCGGCAGGGTCTGCGTATCGCGGAAGGTAGCCGTATGCGCCGAGGCGAAAGGCGGCGCGCCGTTCGCTTCGCTTGGTGGTGCCGATGAGGAGCACGCGCGTCGTGCTGTGCATGAGGTACAGTTGATGGAGTATCTCTCGGCTGTGGAATATGGGGATGTCGTCGCTCAAGATGAGGATGTCGGGATGCAGGCGAGATGTTTTTTTGATGGTTTGTTCGCCGTCTACGGCTTCGCCTACGATGCGTATCCAGTCGCAGTCTTCGAGCGTGCGTTTGATGCCGATGCGAAAAAGCGGTGTGGCATCGGCTATGATGATGTTGGTCTTCGTTTTTCGCATGGGCTTCTCCTTGTTTGTGAAATAGGTCTTTTTTCCTATTCGCTCTTTGTGCAAAAATTCCTTGTGATAAATAAAATAAGCGGGCATAAATGAATACGCCCCAAAAGTCCGACTTTCGGGGCGTATGGATAAGGTCTCTTATTGCTGTGCTTTTTTCTGCTGCATGAGCGGGCCGAGGATACGTTTGTAGCCTTCTACACCCGGTTGGTCGAATGCGTCTACGTCTGCAAGCTCGCCTTCGTATGCGATGGAGAGTGCCAAGAGGTAGAGAAGTTCGCCGAGGTGGAATGCGTTGAGTTTCGGCAGGTGGAATACTGCGTTCATGCGATCATCACCGACGAGTGCTTGTGCGTTCGATTCGAGTGCCGCCTGCAGTGCCGCGCTGATCGGAAGTCCCGAGATGTCGGAGAGTTTCGGTGCGGACGGGAATGCATCGGGGATCATCGGGTCGCTTTCCCATTGGCCGACTTCGAGGAATTGGACGACTTTGTTATGTTTGCCGTCTTGGTGTTGCTGTGTCTGCGCGTGCATATCGGTGGTACCGACTGCTACGATCGGTGTACGGCCGTAGAATACGGTGTCGCCGTTGCGGTCAAGGCGTTTGCCGAGCGATTCCGCAAGAAGCTGGATGTACCATTCAGCTGTCGATTTGAGGTTGTCGGCATACGGCATGAATACTTCGATGTCGCGGCCGTAGGTTTCGGCTGCGATGTATTTGAGTACGGCGTTCATGAGTGCCGGGTTGTCTTCTACGCTGTCAGTCTGACATGCTTCGTCCATGGCACGCGCGCCCGCGAGGAATGCTTCGATGTCGAAGCCGATGCAAGCGGCTGTGATGAGGCCTACTTCGGAGAAGATGCTGAAACGTCCGCCTACGCCGTCCGGTACGGAGAATGTGTCCCAACCTTGTTCTGTTGCGAGTTTTTTGAGAAGGGTCGGTTTTTCTTCGTTCGGGTCGGTGACTGCGGTGACGGATACGCTGATGCCTTCTGCTTGGCAGAGTGCCGTGTAGAGGATCATGAACGTTGCCATCGTGTCGAGCGTGCTGCCCGATTTGGAGATGACGACGAGTTTTACGCGGTAGTCTTCGCCGCCGTGAGCCTGTGCTTTGCGTGCGTTACGGAGGATCTCTGCGAGGAGCTCTTCTGTCGAGCGCGGGTCGAGGTTGTTGCCGCTGAAGTAGAGTTTCGGATAACCGCCGCGTTCTTCTTTCGACATGGAGTTCCAGTAGGCACCGCATTGTACATCGTAGAGTACACGGTTACCGAGGTAAGAACCGCCGATACCGAACGAGATGACAGCGTCGGTCGATTCTTTGAGTGCTTCACCAAAATCCAAGAGGCGTTTGATCGATGCAGGCGAGTTGAGGTTGCCTTCTGCGACGTACGGGAGCTGGCTGAAGAGGACGCGTTCGGGTTCGCCGTCTTTCGACAAGTGACCGCGAATGACGCCGTCTTTACGCATTGTGCGGATAGCTTCTTGAGCCGCTTCGATCTTACCTTGGATCGCTTCGATATCAGCCGCGGTGATCTTGCCTTCGCCTACCATGTTGCCGTAGTCGAACGCAAAGCCCGAGGCCAACACCAATTTATCTTTGTTCATATAGTCACCTTCTTGTTATTGTTTGCGCGCGTGTTCCATTTGCGCCAGAATATCTTCTACTGCACGGTCGCTCGTTTCGCGGCCGAACATATCTGCCAAGTATTGTACGAAACCACGTCTGAGTTCGGGACGCTTCAGAGCAAATTCGACCGTTGCTTCGAGGAAGCCTTGTTTGTCTCCGATATCATAGCGTCGACCTTTGAATCGATACGCATACATCGGCTCGTCTTTCGCCAATGTGCAGAGCGCGTCTGTCAGCTGGATCTCTCCGCCCTTGCCCGGTTGTTGTGTGGCAAGGATGTCGAATACTTTCGGCGAGATGATATATCGACCGAGTACGGCAAGGTTCGACGGTGCTTCACCAACGGCAGGTTTTTCGATGAGGTCGCGCACACGCCAGACATCGTCCGCGATCATTTCGGGCGATACGATACCGTAGCTCGATACCTTGTCGTCGGCGACTTCTTGTACGCCGAGGATACTGCCTTGGTATTCGTTATATTTATCGATGAGCTGACCGAGGCACGGACTGTCGGCATCGACGACATCATCGCCGAGCATAACAGCGAACGGTTCGTTGCCGACGAATTGTCTGGCACAGAGGATGGCATGGCCGAGTCCTTTGGCTTCTTTTTGGCGGATATAGTGGATATCGATATCCGCGATCTCTTGTACCAAATGCAGCAGTTCGCCTTTGTCTTGCTCACTAAGCAGCAGTTCCAGCTCAACAGAACGGTCAAAGTGGTCTTCGATCGCTCTTTTGTTTCGTCCCGTGATAATGAGTATTTCTTCGATGCCCGAAGCGGTGGCTTCTTCAATGATATACTGTATCGTCGGTTTGTCTATGATGGGGAGCATTTCTTTCGGCTGCGCTTTCGTCGCGGGGAGAAATCGCGTGCCGAAGCCTGCTGCCGGAATGATGGCTTTTCTGATTTTTTTCATCTGTCTGCTCCTAATAGTCGTCCTTAGTCTGCTATGGTCTTGCAGATCTTATCCGCGGATGAGGTTTACAAGTTCTTGCGTTTTTTCGTCGAGGAGCGCTTTGTCACCGCGTGCTTCTACGTTGAGACGAAGGAGCGGTTCTGTGTTCGAGGAACGAACGTTGAAGCGCCAATTTTCGTATGCGATGCTGAGACCGTCTGTTTTGTCAACGGAGAGTGCGTTCGGTGCATACGTTTCTTCGATCTTAGCGAGAACGGCTTTGGAGTCTGCTACCGTGCTGTTGATCTCACCGCTGATCGGGTAGTTGTCCGTCATGGACTGTACGAGCTGACCGAGCGTTTTGCCCGTTTTCGCGAGAAGTTCTACTACGAGGAGCCACGGGATCATACCGCTGTCGCAGTAGGAGAAGTCTTTGAAGTAATGATGTGCCGACATTTCGCCGCCATATACTGCTTCTACGTTACGCATACGTTCTTTGATGAACGCGTGACCGCTCTTACACATAACAGGTGTGCCGCCTGCCGCTTCGACAAGCTCGATCGTGTTCCAGATAAGACGCGGGTCGTAGATGATCTTCGCGCCTTTGTTCTGCGCGAGGAATGCCTGTGCCAAGAGACCTACCATGTAGTAGCCTTCTACGAGCACACCGTTTTCATCGAACAAGAAGCAGCGGTCGAAGTCGCCGTCCCAAGCAACACCGAGGTCTGCTTTTTCTCTAAGAACTACGCTTGCCGTTGCATCACGGTTTTCTTCGAGAAGCGGGTTCGGTACACCGTTCGGGAATGTGCCGTCGGGCTCATGGTTGACTTTGATGAATTCGAACGGAAGTTTATCCTGGATCGCATCGATGACAGGGCCTGCCGCGCCGTTACCTGCGTTGACAACGATCTTGAGCGGTTTGAGTGCCGAGGTGTCGATGTATGTTAAGAGATGTTCTACATATTCGGGCATGCAGTTGACATCGTATACTTTACCGAGTTCTGCTGCTTTTTCGGGAAGTTCGCCCGAGAGGACTTTGTCGCGGATATCCATAAGACCCGTATCAGCACTGATCGGGCGGGATTCTTTGCGAACGAGTTTCATACCGTTGTATTCTTGCGGATTGTGGCTGGCAGTCACCATGATACCGCCGTCGAGGTTCATATGAGCCGTCGTGAAGTAGATCTGTTCCGTACCGCACATACCGATATCGAATACGTCACAACCCATTTCCGTCAAGCCGAGTGTCAAGGCATCAACGAGTGCTTTACCGGACAGACGGATATCGTGACCTACGGCTACGCTTTTTGCGCCGAATTGTTCAGCGAAGATACGACCGATACGATACGCCATTTCCTCATTGATCTCATCAGGAAAACGACCGCGAATATCGTATGCCTTGAATGCAGTTCCTTTCATTTCCATGTGTAAATTCCTCCTCTTATTTTTCTTATAGATTATCCAATATTATCACACTACGATTTATATACGCATATTATACGTATTCTAGATATTTCGTTATTTCCCTGCTATATTTTCAGACTTTTCCGAAGTATCTCGAACGGTCTTTTCTATCATTTCAAAGAAAAACGACAGCCTAAACTGTCGTTTCTGTTATATACGGCCGTATACATCTTCGAATCGTACGATGTCATCTTCTCCGAGATAGTCGCCGTTTTGGACTTCGATGATCTCGAGTTGTACTTTGCCGGGGTTGGCCAGGCGATGTTTGACGGTCTTCGGAATGAATACGCTTTCTCCTTCGCGCACCATCTTCACTTCTTCGCCGATCGTTACTTCGGCAGTACCTGCTACGACGATCCAATGTTCGCTTCTGTGATAGTGCATCTGAAGGCTGAGTCTTCCGCTCGGAAGTACGACGATCTTTTTCATCTTGTAGTTGTCGCCTTCACCAAGCACCGTATATCGTCCCCACGGGCGATACATCGTTGTATTTTCGTCGGCTTCCTTGCGCCCTTCTTGTTTGAGCTTTTTGACGAGGCCTTTTATCTTTTCGGATTCGCCTTTTTTCGTTACGACAAGTACGTCGTCGGTCTCAACGACGAGGATATCCTTTAGGCCGATGCCTGCGATCAGGCGGTCGCGTCCCATGATGAGCGTGTCTTCGCAGTCGACCATCATGGTGTCGCCGTACGTTGCGTTGCCTTCTTTATCTTTGGGCAGAATGTCGTAGATGGCATCCCACGATCCGACGTCTTTCCAGTCGGAGGAGAGCGGTATCATCGCCATGTTGTCGGAGCGTTCCGCAACGGCATAGTCGATGGATTGTTCGGGCATATCGCCGAATGATGCTGTCATGTCTTCGTAGGTACCTTGTCTGAGCGTACCGATGGCAGGGCAGCACTTGTCGAGCTCTTTTTCCATCGCGGCCAAGCGGAAGATGAACATCCCTGCGTTCCAGTAATAGTGGCCTTTACTCAGATACATCTCGGCTTCCGTGCGTGTCGGTTTTTCTTTGAACGAGCGCACTTCGTAGCCTGCGCCGAGCGGCTGACCGACTTGGATATATCCGTAGCGTTCTTCGGCCTTGGTCGGCAGGATACCGAGCGTGACGATACGGTCTGTTTCTGCCAGACGGCAGGCTTGTCCGATGACACGGCATAATTCTTCGCTTGCCTCCATCATGTGGTCGGACGGTGTTACGAGGATGACTTCATCATCTGCACACGACATTTTTTCGCGGCAGTATTTGAGCCCGAGCGCGATAGCGGGTGCCGTTTCGCGTCGTACTGTCTCTAAGACGACGTGCGCTGTTTCTGCTCGGCAGGCAGTCAACTCGTCTTGTACGTGATACGCGTATTCTTCGTTCGTTACTATGATGATGTCTTCTGCTTTAACGATCTTCAAAAATCTGCGGATCGTCTGCGCGAGAAGCGATTCTTCGTTATTGACTTTTAAAAAATGTTTCGGAAAGCAGGAGCGCGATAACGGGAACAGGCGTGTTCCTTTACCGCCCGCCAAGATCATAACTTTCATGTCGAATACTCCTTCGGTGAAGTGTTATCCTTATCTTTATATTCTATCACATTTCCCGACAAAATGTATCATCTTTGCGGAAAGAAAAAGACAGCCGCAAGTTGCAGCTGTCTGTTGATATCAGTCGATATACGGATGAAGTTTGTCGAGGACTTGTTGCGGTGTGATGTCTTCAAGGCAAACGATGCCTTTTTCGCATTTACGTTTCCAGCAATGTTTGCATTCCGCTTCGATCTCGATGGCGTTTTGTTGTTGTCCGTACGGGCCGTTACGGTTGGCGTCTGTCGGTCCCATGATCTCGACGGTCGGGATACCGAGGCCTGCCGCCAAGTGTGTCGGACCGGTGTCACCGCCGACGAAGGCACGCGCGCCGAGGATCACTGCGGCAAGTTCTTTGAGGCTTGTCTTGCCGACAAGGCTCAAGGCCGTACTGCGCATTTTTTTGTGTACCTCTTTGGCGATCTTTTCTTCTTCTTTGCCGCCACCGACGAGGACAGGTTTCATACCGAGAATATATAAGAGGTCGGCCAGTCTTGCGATATTTTCTATCGGCCAACATTTATTCGGCCAGTTCGTTCCGACAGCAATGGCAACATAATCGCCACGCAGTCTGCCATCTTCACGAATGAGATACTCTGCTCTTTCCATTTCTTCTTTCGTCGGATAGATGGGGAATACGACGTTGTCTACACGGCAGCCGATCGCGCGCGCAACATCGAGATATCGCTCGACGATATGTCCGTTGGCGTTGGCACCTACTGTCGGTTTGGAGATGTATTGGCTCATCTCACGCATATCGCACGTGCCGATCTTTTTGTCGCCGCGCGCAAGGAATGCGAGGATACCGCTTTTGGCAAGGCCTTGCAGGTCAAGTACGACGTCATATTTTTTCTCTCTGAGTTTCGCCGAGAAGTCGGGGAAGTTTTTGCGGAAGCCTTTCCACGATTTGAATTCTTTTTTACGGAAAAGAATGATCTCGTCGATGTACGGGTTGTTCGTCAAGAGGTCATAAGCGGGCGGTTCGACGACCCAGGTTATGTGTGCATCGGGGTATGTTTCTTTGATAGCGTGCGATACGGGCAGTGCATGAATGACGTCTCCGATGGCACTCAGTTTGATGATCAATACATTTTTTATGCTCATAAACCGTCCTCTTTTCTATTCTTTGGCGTTCTGTTCTATCTTTTGGATGATGTTCGTGGAGGATTTGCCTTCTACGAACGGCAAAAATACGACTTGGCCGCCACATTCGGCAACGGCTTTTGCTTCGGGAAGCGAATCAAGCGAATAGTCGCCGCCTTTGGCATAGTAGTCGGGGCGTACTTCTCGTACGAGTGCTTCGGCTGTCGTTTCGCCGAAGATGACGACATAGTCTACCGAACGCAATCCTCCGATGACTTCCGCACGGTCGAGCTCGCTGTTGATGGGACGAGACGGTCCTTTGAGACGACGCACGGATTCGTCGCTGTTGAGACCCAGCACAAGGCAGTCTCCGACGGCACGTGCCGATGCCAGATAGCGCACGTGGCCTGCATGAAGAATGTCAAAACAGCCGTTCGTCAAAACGACTGTTTTTCCGTTTGCTTTTTCTTTCTCGATGAGTGATGTTATTTCTGTTCGATCAACCAGCATAATAATCCCTCGCTGCTTTTCGAAGTTCGTCTGCCGATACGGTCGCTGTACCGAGTGTGCGCACGGCGATACCTGCTGCCAGATTTGCCGCCTGTGCCGCAAGAAGCGGTTCTTCGCCTGCGGCAAGTGCAAGGATCATAACGGCTACGACGGTGTCCCCCGCACCCGATACGTCGAATACTTCGCTGACGTTGGTGACGGGGATATGATGAACAGCTCC
>JAFPBC010000267.1 GCA_017390595.1 Selenomonadales bacterium
AGTATGGCAAGATGCCTTGGGCACAGCCGAGCACCTCAGTCGGGACGAAGATGAAAAGATCGTTCGTGTGGCGGGCGGCATCGGTCAGCCGATGGCAACGATCGTCGTCGGAGCACCGACAGCAGACCTTGCAGAAGAGAAAAAACGCATCACACAAGATGCCGTATCCGCGGTGCAAAGCGCACTCTGCGGAGGTTGGGTATCGGGCGGTGGTGCAACAGAGATCGCTCTGGCAAGAGCCCTCGAACAAAAACGCGCGACTGTCTGCGATATGACGGGATACGGTATGGATTGCGTCAAACGCGCACTCCTCGAACCTGTTTATCAGATGATCCGCAACGCAGGGTATCATCCGCTGGAAAAAGCGGAAGCAGTATCATCATGCCAGCAGGAATATGAGACCGATCAATACGGTTTTGACTGTGACAATGGCAATCCCGCCGATATGACGAAGCTCGGTGTCCTTGACTCGGCACTTGTCAAACGACAAGCCATCAAGGCGGCAAGCGAAGTCGCCTCGGCGATACTAAAAGTGAACGCCATCGTTCGCATGAGACCGCAGACGATAGAAGACAGATATGAGTGAGGGAGAAACGCTACATGACAGAACAAGAAAAAGAGATATCGCAGTCGCCCGAAACGGCAGAACCCGTTGAAGAAACGACAGCCGAAGTAAGCGAACTGCAACAAGCGAAAGAACAGCTCGTCGTTCTCCAAGCAGAGCTCGAAGAACAAAAAGACCGCTATCTTCGCTTACAAGCCGACTACGACAACTACCGTCGCAGAACGCAAAAAGAAAAATCGGAATTGTCCATTCAAGTAACACAAGACTTGATCGCAGACCTTTTACCGGTCGTAGACAATTTTGAACGTGCGCTTGCGGCCACAGGCCAAGATGCAGACAGCATCCGCGCAGGCGTAGAGATGGTCAACAGACAGTTCGTATCGATCCTCGAACAGAACGGTCTCGAAGCCATCAACACGGAAAACGATGCACAGTTCGATCCGAACTTTCACCAAGCCGTTATGCGCGAAGAGAATACCGACAAACCCGATGGCACGATTTTGCAAGAATTGCAAAAAGGCTATATGGTCAAAGGTAAAACGATTCGTCCAAGCATGGTCAAAGTAAGTTTTCAATAAATAAAGATAAGCAGAAATGAAAGGGGATTATCATTATGTCTAAAGTAATTGGTATAGACTTAGGTACAACAAACTCGGTAGTAGCAGTTATGGAAGGTGGCGAACCGACCGTTATCACGAATACGGAAGGCAGCCGCATCACACCGTCCGTAGTAGGCTTCTCCAAAACAGGCGAACGCCTTGTCGGTCAGCTTGCAAAACGTCAGGCTGTATCGAACCCGGATCGCACGATCAGCTCCATCAAACGTGAAATGGGCACGAACTACAAAGTAGCTATCGAAGACAAAAACTACTCGCCGCAAGAAATTTCGGCAATGGTACTTCAGAAACTCAAAGCCGATGCGGAAGCATACCTCGGCACGACGGTAACGCAGGCTGTTATCACGGTTCCTGCATACTTCAACGACAGCCAGCGTCAGGCAACGAAAGATGCCGGTAAGATCGCGGGTCTTGAAGTTCTCCGTATCATCAACGAACCGACTGCGGCAGCTCTCGCATACGGCATGGACAAAGTAGACGACCAGACGGTCCTCGTATTCGACCTTGGCGGCGGTACGTTCGACGTATCCATCCTCGAACTCGCTGACGGCGTATTCGAAGTAAAAGCAACGAGCGGCAACAACCGTCTCGGTGGTGACGACTTCGACGAAAAAGTAATGAACTGGATGATCGCCGAATTCAAAAAAGAAAACGGCATCGACCTCTCCGCAGACAAAATGGCTCTTCAGCGTTTGCGTGAAGCAGCAGAAAAAGCGAAGATCGAGCTCTCCACTGTCATGACGACGAACATCAACCTTCCGTTCATCACGGCAGACGCTACGGGCCCGAAACATTTGGACCTCAACCTCACTCGCGCAAAATTCGACGAACTTACGGCAGACCTTGTAGAAGCTACGATGGTACCGACTCGTCAGGCTCTCAAAGACGCAGGCCTCGAACCAAGCGAGATCGCTAAGATCATCCTCGTTGGTGGTTCCAGCCGTATCCCTGCCGTACAGGATGCGATCAAAAAATACTTGGGTAAAGAACCGCACCGCGGTATCAACCCGGACGAATGCGTTGCAGTAGGCGCGGCTATTCAGGCAGGCGTACTCGCAGGTGACGTCAAAGACGTTCTCCTCCTCGACGTAACGCCGCTCTCCCTCGGTATCGAAACGCTCGGCGGCGTATGCACGAAGATCATCGAACGCAATACGACCATCCCGACGAAAAAAAGCCAGGTATTCTCCACGGCAGCAGACAACCAGCCGTCCGTAGATATCCATGTTCTCCAGGGTGAACGTGAAATGGCAGCCGACAACAAAACGCTCGGTCGCTTCGAACTCTCCGACATCCCGCCGGCACCGCGCGGAGTACCGCGTATCGAAGTTACGTTCGACATCGATGCCAACGGTATCGTACACGTATCGGCGAAAGACCTCGGTACGGGCAAAGAACAGAAGATCACGATCACTTCCTCCGGCGCAATGAGCCAGGAAGACATCGAAAAAATGGTCAAAGAAGCAGAAGCTCATGCGGCTGAAGACAAAAAACGCAAAGAAGAAATTGAGATCAGAAACAACGGCGACAGCCTCGTATACCAAGCTGAAAAAGCGATCAAAGACCTCGGCGACAAAGCTGATGCAGGCCTCGTAAGCAAAGTACAGGCAGGCGTTGACAAACTCAAAGAATCGCTCAAAGGTACGGATTCCGCGGCGATCAAAGCTGATACGGATGCACTCATGGCAGTCATCAACGAAATGGCATCGGCAGCATATCAGGCAGCAGGCGCGCAGCAGGAAGGCCAGCAGGCTCCGGGCGCAGGCGCACAGGGCGCACAGCAGGCAAAAGATGATGTCGTAGACGCAGACTACACCGTTGTAGACGACGAGAAAAAATAAGAAACAGTATGACAAAGGGCTCCGCTAACAGCGGAGTCCTGTCGTGCTTGATTTTCGATAAGAATTTGGGTGGTGCAAAGTGAGTAAACGCGATTATTATGAGGTGCTCGGCGTAGAAAAAGGCGCGTCCGAGGACGAGATCAAAAAGGCTTTCCGTAAGTTGGCACGAAAATACCATCCCGATATGAATCGTGACGACCCGAAAGCAGCAGAAGAAAAGTTCAAAGAAGCAAACGAAGCCTACGAAGTACTGTCCAATTCGGAAAAACGCGCACAGTATGACCAGTTCGGCCATGCCGCATTCGACCCGTCTCAGGGCGGTGGTCAAGGCGGCTTCGGCGGTGGCGGCTTCGGTGGATTCGGAGGATTTGGCGGATTCGGCGATATCTTCGGCGACATCTTCGGCCAAGGCGGCTTCGGCGGCGGTGCACGCCGCAACGGCCCGGAACGTGGCGCAGACCTCCGATATGATATGGAAATTTCGTTTGAAGAAGCGGCGTTCGGTACGGAAAAAGACGTACAGATCCCGCGCACCGAAACGTGTAAAACGTGCAGCGGTACAGGCGCCGCACCGGGCTCGCAGCCCGAGACTTGCTCCGTCTGTCACGGCAGCGGTCAAGTGCAGTTCATGCAGAACACACCATTCGGCAGAATGGCAAGCGTACGTGCCTGCGACCATTGCGGCGGTACGGGCCAGATCATCAAAAATCCGTGTAAAGACTGCCACGGCAGAGGTACGGTCAAAGCAAGAAGAAGCATCCACATCAAAGTTCCCGCAGGTGTCGACAGCGGTTCGCGTCTGCGCGTGAGCGGCGAGGGTGAAGCAGGCCTTCGCGGAGGCCCGAGCGGAGACCTCTACGTATATATCTACGTTCGTCCGCACAAACTGTTCGTCCGTAACGACAACGATGTCGTCTGCGAAGTACCTGTCACATTCGTACAGGCTTCTCTCGGTGACGAGATCGAAGTACCGACGCTCGACGGCAAAGTAAAAATGAAGATCCCCGCGGGTACGCAGTCCGGTACCATCCTCCGCATGAAAGGCAGAGGTATCCCGTATCTTCGCGGACAGGGCAGACGAGGCGACCAGCACGTACGTGTCAAAGTCTTGACCCCGCAAAAATTGACCGATCGCCAGAAAGAGCTTTTGCGTGAGTTCGCCAAAGAAGGCGGTGCCAACGTCAATCCCGAACAGCGTTCGTTCTTCAAAAAATTAGAAGACTTGTTCAAAGGCAATAACTAAGTAAACAGCAGCCGAGAGATAACTTTGTCTCTCGGCAGTTGTCATATCTAATCGATGACAAAAAGGAGCGTATCGACTATGAGTTGGGCAGAAATCAGCATACAAACGACACATGAAGCAACAGAAGCCGTTGCGGAGATATTCCATGAAGTAGGTGCAACGGGCGTTGTCATCGAGGACCCCGAGCTCGTCGAAGAATATCGTCGTTCGGGCGTATGGGACTACTGCGGTATCCCCGAAGCAGAAGACAACAGCGTTGTAACGGTCAAAGCTTATCTGATCGTCAACGCAGAACTCGAAGATAAAATGAGCCGTTTCAAAGCGCGTGTCGAAGAACTCGCGAATTACGGCATCGACAAAGGCAAAGGTATCATCACATGGCAGGAAATTAAAGAAGAAGACTGGGAAAACTCGTGGAAAGAATATTTCCATGCGACGAAAGTCGGCGAGCGCATCGTCATCAAACCGTCTTGGGAAGAATACGACGCGCAGGAAGGCGAAGTCGTACTCGAACTCGATCCGGGCATGGCATTCGGTACAGGCACGCATCATACGACGGCAATGTGCCTCAGACTTTTGGAAGGCCTCGTAAAACCGAATCAAGAGATCTTCGATATCGGTACAGGATCGGGCGTTCTCTCCATTGCGGC
>JAFPBC010000268.1 GCA_017390595.1 Selenomonadales bacterium
GTATCCTTGGTAAGGATAAGGTCACCGGTTCAATCCCGGTCACTAGCTCCACAAACTCAATATGGCGGCGTAGCTCAGTTGGCTAGAGCATGCGGTTCATACCCGCAGTGTCCGCGGTTCGAATCCGTGCGCCGCCACCAAATTTACAAAGCGGCTCCGTTATTATACGGAGTTTTTGTTTTGAGAAAAACACGTTTTCGGAAAAAATATAGCATACCCGGCAGCGTGGACTATTGACATAAGAATATAAGTATGCTAAATTATTATAGTGGCACTTTGGGTAAGTGTCTTATTTACAAGGTAAGAGGGGTGCGAGACATGGCAAGCAAGGGTAATCGCAATGCTGTTACGTTGGCTTGTGTAGATTGCAAACAGCGCAACTACCAGACTAACAAAAACAAAAAAAATGACCCGGACAGAATTGAACTCAGCAAATATTGCAAATTCTGCCACAAACATACAACACACAAAGAAACCAAGTAATTTTGGGTTGATTTGATAGGGGTATAGCTCAATTGGTAGAGTAGTGGTCTCCAAAACCATTGGTTGTGGGTTCAAGTCCTACTGCCCCTGCCAATTATACAGCGATGTATGTTAGTACGTAACGGGGATGTGAAAAAATGGCTGCTAAAGAAACCGATCCGAAAGGCGGCGCAGCTCGCGGCAAGCAATTTGCTCGAGAAGTCAAAGCTGAAATGAAGAAAGTAACATGGCCGAGTAAGAAAGAGATGGTTTCTTACACAGGTGTTGTTTTCGTTGCTGTCGTATTGATTTCGGCGCTGATTTGGTTCTATGACCTGGTTTTGTCGGGTGTAATGAACATGATTTTATCTTAAGTATCTAAGGGGGTGGGGAGCGTTCCTCGGACGTTCCTTATGCTATGGAATCTGAAAAAAACTGGTATGTCATCCATACTTATTCCGGATATGAAAACAAAGTAAAAGCCAATCTCGAACGTAAAGTTCATTCGATGGGCATGGAAGACGAGATCTACCGTATCCTCGTTCCGATGGAAGATGAAGTCGAAACGAAAGACGGCAAGAAAAAAGTCACCAAGAAAAAGATTTTCCCGGGTTATGTATTGGTAGAAATGATTGTGAATGACCGTTCTTGGTATGTGGTCCGCAATACGCCTGGCGTAACGGGATTTGTTGGTTCCGGCACGAAACCGATCCCGCTTACGGATGCTGAGGTAAAACGGATACTCAAAGCAATGGGTTATGAAGAAATTAAGCCAAGCATTGATGTTGAAGTCGGACAAGTCGTTCGGATCATTTCCGGTCCGTTCGAAAACTGGACGGCGACTGTTACGGAGATCAACTCCGAACGCGGTAAATTGAAAGTGCTTGTTGATTTATTCGGTCGAGAAACGCCCGCTGAGGTCGATTTCTCGGAGGTTGAAAAGTTATAACGCGTATACTTTAAGGAGGTGTAACCACAATGGCTAAAAAGGTTGTAAAAATGGTAAAATTGCAGGTTCCTGCAGGTAAAGCTACGCCAGCACCGCCGGTTGGTCCTGCACTCGGTCAGGCCGGTGTTAACATCATGGCTTTTGTCAAAGACTTCAATGAAAGAACAGCGAAACAGGCTGGTCTCATCATCCCGGTAGAGATCACGGTATTCGAAGACCGTTCGTTTACGTTCATCACGAAAACGCCGCCGGCTGCAGTTCTCTTGAAAAAAGCTGCTGGTATCGAAAGCGGTTCCGGTGAACCGAACAAGAAAAAAGTTGCTACGATCTCCCGCGACAAAGTTCGTGAGATCGCTGAAAGCAAAATGCAAGATTTGAATGCCGCTTCCGTCGAAGCTGCTACCAGAATGGTAGAAGGTACGGCGCGCAGCATGGGTATCGTAGTCGAAGGCTAATCGATACTCGGTGGCAGGGATTCCCGCTATGACCACGTTAGGAGGAAAGAAAACAATGGGTAAAAAATATCAGGAAGCAGCGAAGCTTGTTGAAGACAGACTTTATGAAGCTGCAGAAGCGATCGAACTCGCTAAAAAAACTGCTGTTGCAAAATTCGATGAAACGATCGAAGTTGCAGTTCGCTTGGGCGTAGACGTTAAACACGCTGACCAGCAGGTTCGTGGCGCGGTTGTATTGCCGCACGGCACGGGCAAAAGCAAAACGGTATTGGTATTCGCTAAAGGCGATAAAGTGAAAGAAGCAGAAGCTGCCGGTGCAGATTTCGTAGGTTCTGATGAACTCGTTGCGAAAATCCAGGGCGGCTGGACTGAATTCGACGTAGCAGTTGCTACGCCGGACATGATGGGTACGGTTGGTCGTTTGGGTCGAATCCTCGGTCCTAAAGGTCTCATGCCGAACCCGAAAGTCGGAACCGTTACGATGGATCTGACTCGTGCGATCAATGAAATCAAAGCAGGTAAAATCGAGTACCGCACGGACAAAGCCGGTATCATCCACGCTCCGATCGGTAAAGCATCCTTCGATGCAGACAAACTCGTTGACAACATGGCTACGTTGATCGATACGTTGATTAAAGTAAAACCTGCGGCTGCAAAAGGTCAGTATGTCCGTTCCGTAACGGTTGCATCGACCATGGGCCCTGGAATAAAGGTTAATCCGCTGAAAGCCTCCGCCAAAAAAGACTAATTTTGGTTTGGAAAAAACTCAATAGCAAAAATTAGACTGTAGACAGCAGGTATGTGTAATGGAGTGATCCGCCTGCCGAGGTCGGAGCGAATGGGAATAACCAGCAGCTTCCGACGAATAGAGTCGGAAGCTGTTTCTGATTACAGCTTTAAGGAGGTGTGAAAGTGGCAATTACAGCACAAAAACAAGCTATGGTAGCTGATCTCAAAGACATTTTTGTTAATGCTAAAGGCGTCGTTTTCACTGCTTACACGGGGATTACGGTTGCTCAGGATACGAAACTGCGCCGCAAATTCCGCGAAGCAGGCGTTGAATATCGCGTTATCAAAAACACGATGGCAATGATCGCTGCCAAAGAAACTGAAAAAGAAGGTCTTCTCCCGACGTTTGAAGGTGCAACTGCAATGGCTTTCTCGAAAGAGGACGCAGTAGCTCCGGCAAAAGTGTTGGCAGATTTCGCTAAAGAAGAGAAACTCGAAGCTCTTCAGGTTAAAGCAGGTCTCGTTGAAGGCGCCGTTATCGACGCAGCTGGTGTTAAAGCACTCGCAGACTTGCCGCCGAGAGAAGTTTTGGTTGCTCAGGTACTCGCAGGTATGCAGTCCCCGATCGTTGGCTTCGTCAACGTTCTTCAGGGTACGATCCGCAACTTGGTATATGCTCTCGAAGCAGTACGCAAACAGAAAGAAGCATAAGTTATGCATCGCTGCTTAGTGCAGCATAAACAAATTTAAATTAAAAAAACTAACTTACTTATTGGAGGTAATTTAAAATGACTAAAGAACAAATCATGGAAGCTATTGAATCGATGACGGTTCTCGAACTCTCTGAACTCGTAAAAGCATTGGAAGAAAAATTCGGCGTAAGCGCAGCAGCTCCGGTAGCAGTTGCAGCAGCAGCTCCGGCAGCAGCAGCAGCAGCTGAACAGACTGAATTCGACGTAATCCTCGCTTCCGCTGGCGCAAGCAAAATCAACGTAATCAAAATCGTTCGCGAAGTAACTGGTCTTGGCCTCAAAGAAGCTAAAGCACTCGTTGACGAAGCTCCGAAAGCTCTCAAAGAAAAAGTTGCTAAAGACGAAGCTGAAAAAATCAAAGCTCAGCTCGAAGAAGCAGGCGCTACGATCGAAATTAAATAATTTCTCGCTGCGGCTCGCAGCTTGAAGTTAGACATTTTGTCGCAGTCAAAACCCGAATCTGCATTGCAGGTTCGGGTTTTTTGTTTTTGCTTACAAAAGGATACTATCGATGCGTGTCGAAATAGAAGGGACGGATATGTTAGAGGAGGAACCGCTATGCCACTACTCATCGTGCGTGACAATATCATTCGTATGGATACCGATGCCATCGTCAATACGGCGAACCACAAGCCGCTCGTCGGAAGCGGTCTTGACAGAGCTGTCTATGAAGCGGCAGGCTGGGATGAGCTTCTTTTATGGCGAAAATCTGTCGGTGAGATAGCAGTCGGTACCTCGGTCGTCAGCCCTGCGTTTCGCCTCTCGGCAAAATACATCATCCATACCGTCGGCCCTGTCTGGTGCGGCGGCATGAGCGGTGAGAAAGATGCGCTTGCCAAATGTTACCGCGCCATCTTAGAAGCCGCCACAGCAAACAAATGTCGGTCGGTCGCCGTCCCGCTCATCTCGACAGGCAACTTCCGCTTCCCCAAAGAACTTGCGATGGAGATAGCACGCGACGTCATTACCGCATATCTCGCCAAATACGACCTCGCCGTATACCTTGTCGTATTCGACGAGGAATCATACGGTATCTCGCGTGACCTCTTCGACCACGTCCGCTCGTATATCGACACACACCACGTCCGAACAGCCATTTGCCGAGAATATGAAGACAACTGCTGTATAGAAAGCTGTGACACAGACAGGCGATGGGGATTTATCCCACCGCAAGGAACATTGGCGAGCCGTGTATGCTATGGAAAAGCAGATACAAATGCTAAGACAGCATCAAACACCAAACGATACAGTATCAAAGACATCGTGGAAGAGCTCGAAGACAGCTTCGCCGAGACTCTGTTTCGCTATATCGATGCCAGAGGGCTCACCGACCCCGAAGTATACAAACGTGCCAACCTTGACCGTAAGCTATTCTCCAAAATACGAAAAAACAGATCGTATCAGCCGAGCAAGACGACGGCACTCGCACTCGCCATTGCACTCAAACTCAGCCTTGACGAAACGAAAGACTTCATCGCCAAAGCAGGCTATGCCTTGACGCACAGCAGCAAAGCCGATCTCATCGTCGAATACTTCATCACCCAAAAAGAATACGACGTCTTCAAACTGAACGAAGTCCTCTTCGAATTCGGAGAGCCGCTCCTCGGTTCAAAAGTCGCCTGACGAGCGACCCTCCCTGCCTTGCGGACAGCTATACTGAAAGCAAGAAGAACAGGGAGGTTTTTATTTATGACACAAGAAAACAAAAAACAACTGACCGAGATCGTATTCATCTTAGACGCCAGCGGATCTATGCACGGCCTGGAAAGTGACACCATCGGCGGCTTTAACAGCATGCTCGACAAGCAGAAAAAAGTAGGTGGTACGGCCTACGTATCGACCGTCCTCTTTGACGACGAAACGAAAGTCATCCACGACCGTCAGCCGATCGAACGCATCGCGCCGATGACCGACCGCGACTACTCGGTAGGCGGCTGCACGGCACTCTTAGACGCCGTCGGCGGCGCCATCCACCATATCGGCAATGTTCACAAGTATGCCCGCGAAGAAGACAGACCCGCCAAGACGCTCTTTGTTATCATCACCGACGGTGAAGAAAATGCCAGCAGAGAATATACGTATGAAAAGGTCAAACACATGATCACACGTCAGCAGGAAAAATACGGCTGGGAATTCATGTTCCTCGGTGCCAATATCGACGCCGCCAAAGAAGCCGCCAAATACGGCATCCGAAAAGACATGGCAGTCAACTTCGTCTCGGACCGCAAAGGTACCGCCCTCAACTACGCCGCCGTCAGCGATGCCATCTGCTGTATGCGTACGGCAGGCGGTGCAGGCTCTGCATGGCGAGAGAAGATCGACGCGGACTATGCCCGCCGCGGAAGATAAGCGCACCTGACGCAGACGACGCCCATCGTAAAAGACAGGCAGACCTGACGCAGACGGCACCCATCGTAAACGAAAGGTAAGGCAAAGCGATACGGTATGGTGTCGGCTCATTGCCCGACACCATTCCCCTCAAAAAACAGCCACCCATCATGCGGAAGGCTGTTTTTTGTATATCATTGATATTTCAACAAAAATTTCATAAAACCCATTGACAAACTTGACATTGCGTGTTAATATTTATTACTGCTATAAGAGTATATGATGCCGTATCCTGCCCGTTTTGAGGTAAGGGGGGCAGATACTCTATATGTATTAGCACTGTCTAGTAAATGGAAATGTAACAGAAAAAGGTTGGTTGACCCCATCATGCACAAGCAAGGTTCTTATTCAAAAAGCTAAATGAGGCCTTGCCTTTTTCGCATTTCTTTTACCACGCTCTGCAAAATACATCAGTAGGGCTTTAAATTGGCTTAAGGGGTGAAGGATTTAATGTTCAATCCTGTTCCGGTAGGCAAACGAGTCAGGTACAGCTATGCAAAGATCAAAGAAGTACTGGACATGCCTAACTTAATCGAAATCCAGACAAACTCGTATGACTGGTTCCTGCGTAAAGGTTTGCAGGAGATCTTCAAAGACATTTCTCCGATCCAAGATTTCACGGGCAACCTCGTGCTTTCGTTCGAGTCGTTCAGCTTGGGCGAGCCGAAGTATGATGTCGAAGAGTGCAAAGAACGCGACGTTACGTATTCTGCACCGCTTCGCGTAAGCGTTCGCTTGATCAACCGTGAAACGGGCGAGATCAAAGAACAAGAAGTATTCATGGGTGATTTCCCGCTCATGACGGAAACGGGTACGTTCATCATCAACGGTGCGGAACGCGTTATCGTCAGCCAGCTCGTTCGTTCTCCGGGTGCTTACTTCGGTGAAACGATCGACACGACGGGTAAACATCTCTATAACGCTACGGTCATTCCGAACCGTGGTGCTTGGCTCGAACTTGAAACAGATGCCAACGATGTCGTATCGGTCCGTATCGACCGCACGCGTAAACTTCCGGCAACGGTACTCATTCGCGCGCTCGGCTACACGACGAACGAACAGATCATGGAACTGTTCAACAACGATGCCCGCATCCAGGCGACTCTCGATCGTGATAACACGAACTCGAAAGAAGAAGCCTTGATCGAGATCTACAAACGCCTTCGTCCGGGCGAACCGCCGACGGTCGACAACGCGATCCAGCTCTTGGAATCGCTCTTCTTCGACCCGAAACGCTACGACCTCGCAACAGTCGGTCGCTATAAATTGACGAAAAAATTGGGCTGGCGCCGCCGCGTAATGGAACAGACGCTTGCCGCACCGATCGTTGACGAAGAAACAGGCGAGCTCATCGCCGCTGAAGGCGATGTCCTCACGGAAGAAGTACTCGATCGTATCGAAGAAAGCGGCGTATTCGCAGGCGAAGCAGGTGTAGTCCTCTACATCAAAGGCGCAAACGACGAACCGATGAAAGTCATCGCATCGCCGACGCTCGAATACTCGCACCGCACCATCACGTGCGAAGACATGATCGCATCTGTCAGCTATCTCCTTAACTTGATGGACGGTCATGGTTCCACAGACGACATCGACCATCTCGGTAACCGTCGTCTCCGCTCGGTCGGCGAACTTCTCCAGAACCAGTTCCGTATCGGCCTTTCCCGTATGGAACGCGTTGTCAAAGAACGTATGTCGATCCAAGACACAGAAGTCATCACACCGCAAGTCCTCATCAACATCCGTCCGGTAGTAGCTGCGATCAAAGAATTCTTCGGTTCCAGCCAGCTCTCCCAGTTCATGGACCAGACGAACCCGCTTGCGGAACTCACACATAAACGTCGTCTTAGTGCACTCGGCCCGGGTGGTCTCAGCCGTGAACGCGCAGGCTTCGAAGTCCGCGACGTTCATCACTCCCACTATGGTCGTATGTGCCCGATCGAAACGCCTGAAGGTCCGAACATCGGTCTTATCGGCTCCCTTTCGATGCACGGCCGCATCAATGAATTCGGTTTCATTGAAACACCGTACCGCAAGATCGACAAAGAAAACAAACGCGTAACGAACGACTGCCACTACATGACGGCAGATGAAGAAGACGCATTCTACGTAGCACAGGCCAACGAGCCGCTCGACGAAGAAGGCAACTTCCTCCACACACACGTAACGGCGCGTCATAAACACGACACACTCGTCATGCCTGTAGAACAAGTAGACTACATGGACGTATCGCCGAAACAGGTCGTATCCATCGCAACGGGTATGATCCCGTTCCTTGAAAACGACGATGCTAACCGTGCCCTCATGGGTGCGAACATGCAGCGTCAGGCAGTACCGCTCATGCGTACCCAAGCACCGATCGTCGGTACGGGTATGGAATACAAAGCTGCCTGCGACTCCGGTGTCTGCGTACTTGCAAAACGTGCAGGTGTCGTAGAAAGCGTAACGGCAGTCGACATCGACATCAGATGCGACGACGGCACGCTCGACCACTACAAACTTCTCAAATACAAACGTTCCAACCAAGGCACCTGCATCAACCAGCGTCCTGTCGTATTCAAAGGCGACCGCATTGAAAAAGGCCAAGTCTTGGCGGACGGCCCTGCGACCGACCATGGCGAACTCGCGCTCGGTTACAACGTGATCGTTGCCTTCATGCCGTGGGAAGGTTACAACTACGAGGATGCTATCCTCCTCAGCGAACAGCTCATCAAAGAAGACGTCTACACATCCATTCATATCGAAGAATACGAATGTGATGCACGCGATACAAAACTCGGTCCCGAAGAGATCACGCGCGATATCCCGAACGTAGCCGAAGAGGCCCTCAAAGACCTCGACGACCGCGGTATCATCCGCATCGGCGCGGAAGTACGCCCGGGCGATATCCTCGTTGGTAAAGTAACGCCGAAAGGCGAGACCGAGCTCACCGCGGAAGAAAGACTTCTCCGTGCCATCTTCGGTGAAAAAGCACGCGAAGTACGCGACACATCGCTCCGCGTACCGCACGGTGAAGCAGGTAAGATCGTTGACGTACGCGTATTCAGCCGCGAAAACAGCGACGAACTCTCGCCGGGCGTCAACTACCTCGTTCGCGTCTACATCGCACAGAAACGTAAGATCTCCGAAGGGGACAAAATGGCAGGTCGCCATGGTAACAAGGGTGTCGTATCCCGTATCATGCGCCAAGAAGACATGCCGTTCCTCCCGGATGGCACACCGGTACAAGTCGTACTCAACCCGCTCGGCGTACCGTCCCGTATGAACATCGGTCAGGTACTCGAAACACACCTCGGTATGGCAGCACGTACACTCGGCTTCCAGATCCGCGACGGTGTACCGGGCGTAGAAGACAAACTCCGTGAACTCGGCTACGACGTAGACAAACACGGCTTGCCGAAACCGGACGTAGCAGGTATGCACATCGCAACACCTGTCTTCGACGGTGCCAAAGAAACAGAAGTATTCGCAACGCTCAAAGCGGCAGGACTCTCCGAAACGGGTAAAACCATCCTCTACGACGGTAGAACAGGCGAACCGTTCGACAACCCTGTCACAGTCGGCTGCGTATATATGCTCAAACTCCATCACCTTGTTGACGACAAGATCCATGCTCGTTCCACAGGCCCGTACTCGCTCGTCACCCAGCAGCCGCTCGGTGGTAAAGCGCAGTTCGGTGGTCAGCGTTTCGGGGAAATGGAAGTATGGGCGCTCGAAGCATACGGCGCCGCATACACGCTCCAAGAGATCCTCACCGTCAAATCCGACGATGTTGTCGGCCGTGTAAAAACGTACGAAGCCATCGTCAAAGGTGAAAACGTACCGGAACCTGGCGTACCGGAATCGTTCAAAGTCCTCATCAAAGAACTTCAGAGTATCGGTCTCGACATCAAAGTCCTTACCGAAGACGCACAAGAGATCCTCATCCGCGACGTAGATGACGACATCTGCGACGTAAATAAAGACGATCTCGATATCACAGAAGAAATCGCAAGTCTGCCGACGCGTGTACATACCGAATCGGTCGACGAAGAAGAGATGGAAAGCGTATTCGACGAAGAAATTCCCGCCGAAGAAGACCTCGACATCATCGCAGACATCGCCGCAATGAGCGACCTCATGGATGACTACGACGGCTCCGACGACGACGAATACTAAGAAACGCCTCACAATCTAAAAATTTGGAGGGAGTGACAACCCCTTGTTAGATGTAAACAATTTCGACTCCATGCGAATTGGTCTGGCATCGCCCGAACAAATCATGGCATGGTCTCACGGGGAAGTAAAAAAACCTGAGACAATCAACTACCGTACCTTAAAACCGGAAAAAGACGGCCTGTTCTGTGAACGCATCTTCGGCCCAACGCGTGACTGGGAATGTCATTGCGGTAAGTACAAAAGAATCCGTTACAAAGGCATCGTCTGCGACCGCTGCGGCGTTGAAGTAACGCGCTCCAAAGTACGTCGTGACCGTATGGGTCATATCGAACTTGCCGCGCCGGTATCGCACATCTGGTACTTCAAAGGAATCCCGAGCCGCATGGGCCTCATCCTCGATGTATCCCCGCGCGCACTCGAAAAAGTACTCTACTTCGCATCCTACATCGTACTCGACCCGGGCGAAACGCCGCTCATGCGCAAACAGCTCCTCACCGAGAACGAATACCGCGAATATCGTGATAAATACGGCAACTCCTTCAAAGTAGGCATGGGTGCCGAAGCTATCAAACAGCTCCTCGAAGAACTTGACCTTGAAAAACTCAACCAAGAACTTCGCAAAGAACTCAAAGAAGTCAGCGGACAGCGCAAAGTACGCGCCATCCGTCGCCTTGAAGTCGTAGAAGCATTCCGCAAATCCGGCAACAAACCGTCCTGGATGATCCTCGACGTCGTCCCTGTCATCCCGCCGGAACTCCGTCCGATGGTACAGCTCGACGGCGGCCGCTTCGCAACAAGCGACCTCAACGACCTCTATCGCCGCGTCATCAACCGTAACAACCGTTTGAAACGCCTTCTCGACCTTGGCGCACCGGACATCATCGTCCGCAACGAAAAACGTATGCTCCAAGAAGCAGTCGATGCCCTCATCGACAACGGCCGCCGCGGTCGCCCTGTAACAGGCCCGGGCAACCGTCCGCTCAAATCCCTCAGCGACATGCTCAAAGGGAAACAGGGTCGTTTCCGTCAGAACCTCCTCGGTAAACGTGTCGACTACTCCGGTCGTTCCGTTATCGTCGTAGGTCCGGAACTCAAACTCCACCAGTGCGGTCTTCCGAAAGAAATGGCTATCGAGCTCTTCAAACCGTTCGTTATGAAAAAACTCGTCAACGACGGCTACGCGCATAACATCAAAAGCGCGAAACGCATGGTAGAACGCGTACGCCCCGAAGTTTGGGACGTACTCGAAGAAGTCATCAAAGAACATCCCGTACTTCTTAACCGTGCCCCGACCCTTCACAGACTCGGTATCCAGGCATTCGAACCTGTCCTCACCGAAGGTCGCGCGCTCAAACTCCATCCGCTCGTATGTACGGCATACAACGCCGACTTCGACGGTGACCAGATGGCTATCCATCTCCCGCTCTCCGCGGAAGCACAAGCAGAAGCACGCATCCTCATGCTCGCTGCCAACCATATCCTCTCCACCAAAGACGGTAAACCTGTCGTTGTACCGACGCAGGATATGGTCCTCGGTGCCTACTACCTCACCATCGTTCGCCCGAACGCACTCGGTGAAGGCAAAGTATTCACAGGCATCAACGAAGCACTTCTCGCTTACCAGCACAAAGAACTCTCCCTCCAGGCAGAAATCAAAGTGCGCGTAGAAGGCTACGGCCTCGTCAAAACGACGCTCGGTCGTATGATCTTCAACGAACAGCTCCCCGAAGAGATCCGTTACTATCAGCAAGATGAAGAGACCGGCGAATGGTCGCTCGGTATCCTCATGGATAAAAAACAACTCGGTAAACTCGTCGAACGTTGTTACAGCGTATTCGGCGACTCCATCACGGCAGACGTACTCGACGCTGTGAAAAAACTCGGCTACCACCACGCTTGCATGGCAGGTATCACCATCGCTGTTGCGGACATCAAGATCCCGCAAGAGAAAAAAGGCATCCTCGAAGCGACAGAAGCACAAGTCGACAAAGTCGACAAACAATTCCGCCGCGGCCTTATCACCGAAGATGAACGTTACCGCAAAACCATCAACATGTGGACAAAAGCAACAGACGACATCACAAAAGCAATGATGGCAAACCTCGACCGCTTCAACCCGGTATTCATGATGGCCAACTCCGGTGCCCGCGGTAACATCCAGCAGATCCGTCAGCTCGCAGGTATGCGCGGTCTCATGGCAGACCCGTCCGGTCGAATCATCGACTTGCCGATCAAAGCAAACTTCCGTGAAGGTCTTACCGTACTCGAATACTTCATCTCCACGCACGGTGCGCGTAAAGGTCTCGCCGATACAGCACTCCGTACAGCAGACTCCGGTTACCTCACTCGTCGTCTCGTAGACGTCGCGCAAGACGTCATCGTACGCGAAGACGACTGTGACATCGTCGGCATCAACCTCGTTCGCGAAAGAGCAAAACTCGCACAATCGAGCCAAAGCGCGATCGCCTGCCTCAAAGACAGCCTCATCGGCCGCGTCGTAGCAGAAAACATCGTTGATCCGCAGACCGAAGAAGTACTCGTAGCACAAGACTGTGTCTTGAGTGAAGAAAACCTCGACATCATCGGTGCGCACAACGTACCGTCCATCTTAGTACGCGGCACGGCAGAAGCACTCGCCGAAGAGATCAGCAACTCCGCTGTCAGCGAACTCATCGTACTCGGCGCGCCTGAAGAAAGCGTAAGAAGAGCCCTCAAACAGTCCATGATCGACGAAATGCTCGGCAAAAACGTAGTAGACGCCATCATCGACGAAAACGGCAACGAACTTCTCGCAGCAGGCATGCCGCTCACAGAAGAAGTCATCGAACAAGTACTCTCCAGCGAAGTCAAAGAAGTCAAAGTACACAACAACGACATCCGCGGCATCGAAGTCGAAGCGATCATGGAAGGTGCAGCAGTCATCGAAAAACTCCAAGACCGTATCGCAGGCCGCGTCCTCGCTGAAGACATCGTTGATCCCGAAACAGGAGAACTCATCCTCGGCATCAACCAGCACATCGACGAAAAAATGGCAGACAAGATCGCTGCCGTTCGCAAAACCGTCAAAATTCGCTCCGCACTTACTTGCCGCTCCAAATACGGCGTATGCCGTAAATGCTACGGCCGTGACCTCGCAACAGGCCAGACCGTCGACGTCGGTGAAGCAGTCGGTATCATCGCCGCACAATCCATCGGTGAACCTGGTACACAGCTCACAATGCGTACATTCCACAC
>JAFPBC010000269.1 GCA_017390595.1 Selenomonadales bacterium
AGAGCAAAGGCTCGAAGCAGATGCTCCGAGCCTTTGTGGGGAGTGTATGTGATAATAGGTGGTCTTAGAAGGTGGTGGAGATGCCTGCGCGGACGCCTTTGAACTCGTTGTCGATGCTGTCGTCACCGTTAAGGTCCTGATATTCGGCATATCGATAGGATACGTCGAGGCCCCAGTTATCGGCGAAGTTGTAGGTAGCACCGATTTCATAGATCTGGTTGTTGTTGCCAAGACCGATCTTACCGAAGAGATCGACCTTATCCGCGATGGGGTACCAGCCCTGGAGACCGATCTGGACGCCGTCGGTATCGTAGCCTTCTCCGTCATAGTCTTCACCGTAGTATACGTAGCCCGCATAGGCGTTGAGGTTCGGGCTGAGTTTGTAGAGGACGTTGACTTCGCTGGCATCGCCGTCTGCGCTCCAGCCTCTTTCACCGTAGCCGTAGTGGCTGTAATCGTATTGGATCGCCCATTGATCGTCCATACCATAGGTGATGTTGCCGTAGAGTCCGCTTTCGCCGTCTACGTCATAACCGTTATCTTCGGTGTTCGGGCTGAAGGAGCTGCCGATGGTAACGTCCCATTTGCCTTCTTCGATCTCGGCAGGTGCTGCCATTGCCGTGACAGAGCCTACTACCATCGTTGCGATGAGTGCCGATAAAACTTTCTTTTTCATATATATCCCTCCTGTTATGTTCCTCTTATGGAATGACACGTTCTTTTTGTTGTTATAAGGATTCGGTATCCTTGCCGAATCTCTCTTGTACCGTCAGAAATTTTATCATCTGCGATGCGGTCGCGGATGGTGCGGACGCGGATGATGTTTTCTGTGTGGCGGCGGTCCGTGATGTTTGAAGTGGCGCGGCGGCGGCGCATGGTGTCTGTAATGATGATGCGGCGGCGCGGGGTGTCGATAGTGATCGTGGAACGGATCGACTACGATGACGATGCCGCTGCTCGTCGGCTGTACGGCGGTGCTGAGCGCGCTTGCTTCTGCCTGCGGGCTTCCTGTGATGACGCCGAGCCCCAAGAAGGCGCCGAGCAGTGCTCCTGTAAACCATTTTTTATTCAACATATGACCCAACTCCTTCTCTTTGTTTTCGTTTTGGTGGGTGTGGGAAGGTGTGCTTCCTTCCGTTGATCTTATTATGCAGGAGTTTCCTTTTGTTTTTCTTTGAGTCGGTAAATTTTTCTTTACTTTTTCATTTCTTTTTTCCATTTTTTATAGAAGTCTTCGACGATGTCGCGGTAGATGTCGATGGTGCTTTTGTTACCGTCGTCGATGGCTTCGTAGACGATAGCGGGTCGGTCGTATCCGCTGCCGATGACGGACAGTTTGACATGGACGAAGGAGCGATATGCGTAGTATGGCGGACTGTCTACGACTTCGGTCTCGATGCGGGTGATGTAGCGCGATCGTTCATTGCCTTCGCGGTCGCGGTACGATTCGGTGTGGGTGTATCGTTGTTCGACGGATGCGGAGGACGGTTCCACCCAATAGCGGTTTTTCTCATATCGTTTTACTTCCGCGATGAGATAGGCATCGGGAGCGATGGCATCATCACTCGGACAGTAGGAAAGTTTGTCGAGCTTGTCTTCGCCGATACGAACCAGTTCGTAGGTAAGGGCGTCGGCAAGAAAATCATCGCCTGCGTTCGCATCGTCTAAGGTGACGTCTTGGACGGCGATCTGTTGCCAGCCTTTTATCAAGACGGTCGGGTCACGGTGAAAACTGTCTTCCGCGGCGAAGGCGGTAGCACTCATAAGGGAGAAGATGAGCGCGCAGAGCATTGCTGTCAGTCGTTTTGTCATAGTCGTCATCCTCTCTTGCGTTTTTTGCTTTGTTTGATGGCTGTTTTGAGTTCCGCGTAGAAGTCGGTTATCGTTTCTTCGATGTTTTCATCATAGCTTCTCGATGACTGCATCACGTCGCGGTAACGGAAGATGGGTCTGTGTGTCGTGCTGTCATACAGTATGTATTCGGCTTCTGCCGTCTGCGTATAGACGCGCTGTGGGCCGACGGAGTGTTCGATATAGTAGATGGGCGAGTAGTGTTCGTTGTAATACGCACCGTCTTCTATCTCGACACCGCTGTACATAGGGAGCGTGACGGTGTAGCCGGGTGCTTCGCGCATCTCGCTCGCGGTCTCGTTGACGGTCATGACGAGGTAGGCATCTTCGGGTATCGCAAAGTCGGTCGGACGATGACCTTGCACGAAGGCGATATCGTCGAGTTTTTTGGTATATTCGCGGAGCATATGGTGCTCCGTTCCGCTGACGGTGCCTGCCGCATATTCGATGGGGCAGATGCGTACTGTTTTTATCTTATGAAGCTGTGCGTCTCGGTCTGCCCATACGGGGCCGTTGGCAAAAGCGGTCGCCGAGAATAAGATGCACAGTCCCGCGAGCATCGCGGTCATCGTTCGCTTTATCGTTCGTTTCATCGTCTGTCACCTCTTATCTTCGTGTAAAAAGCTATACGTGTATCCTTTCGTTTCCGAGTGCCGTCGGGGCATTCTCTTGCTAAGATTACGATACCACACTTTTCTTTTCCTTTTCTTTGAGCAAGATCAGTCCGCACCGTATATCTCTATAAGATATTTCGCCCTGCTCGCAGGGACTTGTCCGCCCGATACCGAATCATCATAAGAAGAACATCCCAGGAAAGTGTGACTATTATGAAACGGATATTTCTCGCGGTCTTCTTCTGCCTCGCGGTCTGCCTGCCGACAGCCTACTGTGCGGAAGAAGTCATGATACCGCGCACGACCGCATCCGAAGTGCAATCGTTCCTCCTCGATGAGGCCAAAGAACG
>JAFPBC010000270.1 GCA_017390595.1 Selenomonadales bacterium
AGGCATCGCCTACGGACAAGTCATCATGGTACTCGACGATATGAAAAAAGCAGGCATCAGTCGCGTCAGCGTTGCGACCGAGCGCGCCGCCGAATAACGGGAGGCGCATCATATGAATCACGAAAAATGGTGGAAGCGTTCTTTCGTCGGCTCGCTCATATTCCATTTGATCCTCCTGTCGTGGATCGCGTGGGTAGACCCCTTCACGCCGAAACCGAATCCGCAGGAAGATTACTTAGACCTTGAGCTCGTCGACATCAAAGACCTGCCTCCGATCCCCAAGAGCTCCGCGGCTCCCGCAAGCGCACAGGAAGCCAAAGCCATCCCCGCGCTGAAACCGAAAGAAGCCACTACCCCCAAGACGCTCCTGCCGACACAGAAGATCGTATCGCCCGAAGAAGCGACCGAATCGGCACCTGTCGTCGCACCGAGCGCATCAGGCAGTAGTGCCTCGAACGGAAGCGCAGTCGGCGGCAGTCAAGGCGGACAAGGCGTAGGCGCGAGCGGCAACGACGGCATCAGCGGAAGAGACCTCTCCTGCGGGCCTGTCGTCGTATCGCGCGGTACCGCAGTCTGCAAATCGCCCCTTCGCAAAAAAGTAGAAGTGCGCGTGCGTATCTCCATCGGCAAAGACGGAAAAGTCCACAGCGCCGTCGTATCCTCCTCCTCCGGAAACAAAGGCGCGGACAAAGCCGCAGTCGAAGCCGCGTACAAATATACCTTCCGTCCCGCACAGGACAAATACGGCAACCCGATAGCCTCGGGCGGAACCATCGCCGTCACCGTACAACCGAACAGATAATAAAAAGCACCCGAACGAAACGGTTCGGGTGCTTCTTTTATGATGGTGTATGCGATCTCGTTCGAGATGCCGTGATGCACTGCCATATCGGCAGGAGGTATAAAAAGCAGGCAAACAGAACGGAATCGGGCGGTGCGCCTACTGAGGTCAGCGGTACCGCGGCGGCGATCGACCATGGGACAAGCGGTGCGATAACGACGGCCGTATCTTCGAGCGTGATGGCAAAACGGCTGCTGTCTCGGTCGGTATCTCTGCACAGCTGGTCGGTGAGCATGATCGTCAGCGTCTGATTGCAGGCGATCATACCTGTCATGACGGATGTGACGAGAGCCGAAGCAAACGGTGTGGTTCGATATGCCAGTCGGCTGACGGCAGTCTTGATGCCTGTGAGGAGACCTGTTTGGCGGAAGATGCCCGAGTAGGCTGACGAGATGCAGACGATGGCGGCTACGGTGAGCATCGATACGATACCGCCGCCGCTGAGCATGGATGCGATCTCGGGGTCTTGCGAGGTATAGCCCCATACGATAAGCGACGGAAGAGCGTTCATCGGTGTATGCTGAACGAACAGGCAAATAGGGATCGCCGCAGAGATGCTCGCGGTCATGGCGAGCTTGACATTGACGCGCAGAAGTGCGAGTGCGAGAAGAACGACGGCGGGCAGAACAGTCAGCCACGACAGGTCGAAGTCAGTAGCGAATACGGCGGAGAGATTCGGGATATCGCTGTGTACCGTTGTGATGTATCCGACTGCGGCATAGACAGCACAAGTCATCGCGAAGGGGACGACTGCAGAACGTATCATCCCCTTGATATTGGTATAGATATTCGTACCTGTCAGCGCAGAGACCAGAAGGGCGCTGGTAGAGATCGGAGAACAGCGGTCGCCGAAGTACACGCCCGAGAGGATAGCTCCGCCTGTCAAAAACGGCGAGACGCCGAGCGATGCACCCATCGCGGCACAGATAACGCCCATCGTTGCGGCTGTGCCGAACGCCGTACCCGTGAGAACGGAGATGAGGCAGTTGAGCAGGAACGTCATCAGCAGGAATGCGGGCGGACTGATCCATGAGGTGCTGTGACATACGATCGTCGGTATCGTCCCCGCTTCACGCCACAATGCGGTCATGATGCCGATCAGGATGAAGGTAAGCAGGATATGTCTGACCGTTCGTATGCCCGAATATGCAAAACGGACGATCTCACGCAGAGAAAAGCCCTGCCGTATGCCGTGCAGTGTGAACAGCAACAGACCGCCGAGGAGAGCGTACAGGATCGTGATATCAAAAAACAGACAGATGAAAAGAAAAAGGCTGAATATACCGAGTACAACATATTCCATATCATTATCCTCGCCGAAAAGTGATCTGATATTATTTTAGCATAGATAAGACATCGATGCATCTGAAGAAACCTGCAGTATGGAGGATGCGGCAGCGAGGTCGTGATACGGAGGCAAAAGACCGTATGCCGTATGCACAAAAAAAGAAGCCCCTTCGATCGAAGGGACTTCTTTTTTGTATGTAGAGGAGTCTATTATACTACGCCGTGTGCTACCATTGCTTCTGCAACGCGGAGGAAACCAACGATGTTGGAGCCTACTACGAGGTTGCCCGGATAGCCATAGTCTTCTGCTGCTTTTTTGGAGTCGTTGTAGATCGCCGTCATGATGCTTTCGAGTTTGGCATCGACTTCTTCGAACGTCCAGCGATAACGCATGGAGTTCTGGCTCATTTCGAGTGCGGATAC
>JAFPBC010000271.1 GCA_017390595.1 Selenomonadales bacterium
AGAACCCTGCCGCCAGACAGCGGTTGATGAATCGTTCTATCCAACCGCCCGATATCCGCACCTTGACCGCGCCTTCTCGATATCGCCTGATATCAAACATACCGCATCACCGTGACCATGCCTTCTATCTTTACTTGTTCGGGCTCGATGACGGCAAGAGACAGCCTGCTTCCGCTGATACATAATTCTCCTTCATCGACGCGGACACGCAAAAGTTCGCTCGTATACTCGATGATACCTCGATGATTCTCGATAAGAAGATGGTGTCTGCCTACCATCGTGATGCGCGTGACGTTCATCGTGATATCATCGGGAATATCCAAGAGCGCTCCAATTCGTTGCCACCGTTTTCGTTTCATGATGCGACCGCCTCCCCGCTTCATTGATATGCGAAAGCCGTTTATTTCATACAAAACAAAAATCGGCCTCCCCTTTCGGAGAGACCGACCTGTTACGTCTTAGAACGTATATTTTTTATCTACTTTTTGGTATGTCGTATGGAGAAGATCATGCGACAAGTGACCGCACGGTTTACCGAGGAAGTTGTCATAGACTTCTTTCACCTGCGGATTTTCATGCGATTTGCGGAGCGGGAGGCTCTCGTCGATGTCATAGAGTGCGTCCATACGCATTTTTTTGATATCGACCGTCGTTTTGATCGGCTGACCACCGCCGCCGATACAGCCGCCCGGGCAAGCCATGATCTCAATGAACGTGTAGTCGCATTTGCCTGCTCTGACAGCATCCATGATAACACGTGCGTTTTTCAAGCCGTGTGCAACCGCGATGCGTACTTTCGTACCATTCAAGTCGACTTCGCTTTCTTTGATGCCTTCATAACCGCGGACATCATTGAACTCGACTTTAACAAGTTCCTTACCCGTTGCAACTTCGTATACCGTACGGAGAGCAGCTTCCATAACGCCGCCCGTCGCACCGAAGATCGCACCCGCGCCTGTACCGATGCCCATCGGCGCATCGAAATCATCATCCGGAAGCTCTGCAAAATCAAAGCCTGCCGTTGCGATCATACGGCTGAGTTCGCGTGTCGTCAATACGATATCGACATCTTTCATGCCGTCACGACCCATTTCCGGGCGAGCCGCTTCATATTTTTTCGCCGTACAAGGCATGATAGATACCGTCACGATATCTTTGGCATCGATGCCCGATACTTTCGGATAGTACGTTTTGGAGAGCGCACCGAAGATCTGCTGCGGCGATTTCGTCGTCGAAAGATGAGCGAGCTGATCGGGATAATGTTTTTCCATGAAGTTGATCCAGCCAGGGCTGCAGGACGTGATCATCGGGAGCGTGCCGCCGTTTTGTACACGGTCGAGAAGCTCAGTGCCTTCTTCCATGATCGTAACGTCTGCCGCGAAGTTCGTATCGAACACTTGATCGAAACCGAGACGGCGGAGTGCCGTTACCATTTTCGACGTAACGATCGATGCTTTTTCCATACCGAACGCATCGCCGAGCGCAACACGAACAGCAGGTGCTACCTGAACGATAACGTGTTTCGTCGGGTCTTGGAGTGCTTCATATACTTTGTCTGTATCGTCTTTTTCAACGAGTGCGCCGACAGGGCAAGCCGCCGTACACTGACCGCAAAGGATACAGTCCGTTTTTTCGAGGTTTTCGCCGAATGCGCTCATTACTTTGAAGTGGCTCGAACGACCCGTATAAGAGATCGCTTCGATACCCTGGAACTCACGGCATGCTTTGGCACAGCGACCGCATTTGACGCATTTCGAAAGGTCGCGCACGATACAAGTCGCATTGTTTTCAACAGGCAATTTTTCTACGACGTTCGGAAGTTTCGGCGACGTAAGGTTGAAACGTTTGCTCAGGTTCTGAAGCTCGCAGTTACCGTTGCGCTGACAAGTCAAGCATTCCTGTTTGTGATTTGCAAGGATCATTTCGAGGAGCAATTTTTGCGTGTCGTATACTTTTTTCGTATTCGTGAAGACTTCCATGCCTTCCCATACTTTTGTCGCACAAGCAGGCATCAATTTGCGGCCGCCAACGACTTCGACACTGCACACACGGCAATGACCGCGTACGCTCTGGTCGGGATGGTAGCAAAGATGCGGAATATCGACCTGGATCAATTTTGCCGCTTGTAAGATCGTCATACCCTCTTCTACTTCAAGAGGGATATTGTTGATTTTGATATTTATTTTAGCCATTCTTCTCACCTCTTATTTCACTTCAAATGTCTGCGGGAAATGTTTCATTGCCGCCAAGAGCGCACTCTGCGCCGCCTGACCGAGACCGCAAAGAGATGTGATCATCATCGTTTCTGCGATCTGTTTGAGCAATTTGACATCACTTGCTGTATGCGTACCTGCTTTTACCTTCTGCAAAAGGAGCTTGATATGAAGGTTGCCTTCGCGGCACGGCGCACACTGTCCGCAGCTTTCGTGCGAGAAGAATTGTTGTGTCGTCGTTAAGAAATCAATTACGCTCGTGCGTTCGTCTACTACGAGGATAGCACCCGAACCGACACCGACGCCTGCGCCTTTGAGGTCGTCGTACGTGTATGGTGTATCGAGTACCGATGCGGGAGCGATCTTGCCCGACGCACCGCCGAACTGAATGAGACGGATATCACGGTCGCCTTGTACACCGCCCGCGAGATCGTAGATGATCTCACGAACCGTCATGCCGAACGGGATCTCATAGACGCCCGGGCGATTGACGTTACCTGCTACGCTGACGAGCTTCGTACCGAGACAATCGGCAGGACCGTACGATTTGTACGTGTCACCGTTATTGAGGATACCTGCCACGAGAGACAAGCTCTCTACGTTCTGTACGCAAGTCGGCAAGTTATAGAGACCGCATTGTTTGATATAAGGCGGTTTCATACGCGGACGGCCTGCTTTGCCTTCGATCGACTCAACGAGAGCCGTACCTTCACCGCATACATACGCGCCTGCACCCGAGTAGAGGTGGATCTGATAATCGAAGCCTTCTACACCGAGGATGTTTTTACCGAGATAGCCTTTTTCGTTCGCCTGTTTGATCGCATTGAGGAGGATCGGGCGAAGGTGGCTGTACTCTTCACGCATATAGATATAACCGTTCTGTGCTTTCATCGTATAACCTGCGATGATCATACCTTCGAGGAGGTTGAACGGGTCGTTTTGAATGAGCGTACGGTCTTTGAACGTACACGGTTCGCCTTCATCGGCGTTACATACGATAACTTTTTCGGGATTTTTTTCACTGCGTGCCTGCGACCATTTTTTACCCATGTCGTATGCCGCACCACCGCGACCTTTGACTTGGCAAGCCGCGATCTCACGAGCGATATCTTCGCCGTCCATCGTGATGGCACGTTTGAGCGCCGTAAAACCACCGATCGCGATATATTCATCGATCGACATTACATCGTATTTGTTAAAATTACGCGTCATAAATGTTACTGTTTTCGTCATGGCTGCGCCTCCTTACACCAACTCAGCGAGCATCGCTTCGATTTTTTCTCGGCTGTTTAAGTGTCCGTAGACTTTACCGTTCACGCGAACAGCCGGCGCAACGTCACACGCACCGAAACACGGTACGCATTCCAAATAATATTTACCATCAGCCGTCGCTTCATTGAGGCCGATACCAAGCATTTCCTGAAGGGTAGCAAAGACAAAACCGTTGTCATTGACACCGCAAACGATGCTTTCGCACATCTGGATCGGGTACTGTCCGCGCGGGCGGTCGTACAGCGATGCGTAGAACGAAATCACATCATATACATTCGATACTTTTACATTCAGTTTTTCCGCAAGATAATATGCTACTTCTTCCGGAATGTAGTGCATCGGAATAATGTCCTGAATATCCAACAATATTCCTACCAGTTTTGACCCATCGTTACCGCTCGCCGTAAGGATCGCGTCGATCTCAGCGCGAAGCTCCGGGGTCATCATACCTTTCTCGTCTCTCATCATATGCAATCTGCTCCTTGTCCATCATCTGGAAATAATTATATATATCCCATATGAAGATTCTATATTTCGCATCTTCTAAAAAAAGTGCGATACTTTATTATACACTATACAGCCTTATTTGCCTAATACTTTTTTGCCTTCCTCATATGCAAAAAAGTCCACTCTAAATCAACCTTTTTCTTTCAAAAAGTCAATAAAACCAATACTTCCGCCACGTTTCTCTCTATCAGTGATACAATAACTGCCATCTTGTACACAGAATACTTTGTCTGTACAAACGAAAAAAGAAGCGATACAACACTTGTACCGCTTCTTTCATACTCTGTTTAATCTTTGGCGAACGCTTTGTTCAGCGCAGACGCTACCGCATCGGCTGTGATATCGCCCGATTGCGATGTCATGATAAACTGACTGCCGACATAGACGCTATTGCCTTGCACACTTGCCGATGTCGTCGGTCTTTTTTCGTTTGCATAAAGACGGGCGATGTTGCCCGCGATCTGATATGCTCTCTGTTCCGTCAGATATGTTTGCGTCGCAACAGGTGTGATGATCTCGACACCGTTGACTTTGACCGTTTTTTCTTCTTCGACTTTGACATGCTTGTCGCTGTATTCATACAACTGTTTGCCGAATTTTTCGATACGGTCGGTCGTTTTCGGATGGTTGTTCGGATTGACGACACGAGTAAGACCTTCTACCCAAAGATCGCCGACTTCCGAACGAAGTTTTGCCATAGCGGATGCAGGACCGCCCGGATTAAAGCCTGCCGCCGTCACGTAATCAAACGCGTATTTATCGGCATTTTTTTCTTGGCTCATCGTGAACATTTCGTTGTTGATATAATTGACGGCAACTGCCCCCATCAGATATTCCAACACGTTGCTGTCATCTAATACCAGCCCTGCCGCGATCGAAAGTCCGGCTGCTTTCGATGCGCCTTTGACGCAATGATTGTCTTCACCATGCTGCATCTCATGCGCGAGGACGGATGCCAATTCATCATCGTCCAAGATATCGAGCGCGCCTTTGTTTACCGAGATGACGCGGCCGATCGTGCAAAACGCGTTGAACGATTCGTCGGGATTCGCATAAACAGCGAACTCATGTTCGAACAATCCCGTTCCCGTCAGGCGATCAACGATATTTTGGAGTCTCGCGTTGGCGGCTTCATCGTGATAGACACCTGTCTGTTCCTGTGTTTTGACGAGCATTTCTGCTTGTTGCTCGTTGTTTATCTTACTGTAATGGCCGTTAACATACGATCCTATTCCCACTCCGATCACAAGGCCCTCCAACAAGCTTGCCGCCTCTGCCTTGGCAGGCAGAGGTGCAAGCGGTGATGCCAAAAATACGGCCGTTACTGCGGTCGCTATCGTTTTTTTCCATGATAATCTCATAGCGTGCACCTCCGTCTCTCTTATTATTTCAGATAAGTTCTTCTTTGATATGCTTTCGGTTTGCCGAGCACTTCGGCAAGGATGATACCTTCGACGAGACGCTGTCTGTCGGTCGGTATCTGCGGTCTCGCTCGTTTCGGCGCGTCTTCTTTGATCGGATCGACTACCGTTTCTCGATGCGTGGTCGGTCCCATCGCCAATCGTGCTTGATAGAGCGGATTGATGCCCTTTGTCCGTTCACTCGGCATCACGCTGTCCTGCTTGAGTACACGTTTCGGCTCGGGTGTCGGCTTGGGCTCTGCCTTAGACTCTGCCGTCTTTTCTCGGCGGATAAAAATACGGTCGGCCTGCGGCAATCTCGTTTCGGCATTCGGGTCGGCTTCACGCATCGTCGGTATCTCAAACGGAAGTTTCCGTTTGGGTGCCTGTTGCGACGCTTCTCCCTGCCACTCAATGTCCGTTTCTTCTTGATTTTCGTGTCGTTCTTCTTCTCGTCTCTTCTTATTCTCCATCTGCGTAACAACGATCTTAAGAATCAAACACGCAACCAGCCATAGTGCCAGTTCCATCAGTTATCGTCTTG
>JAFPBC010000272.1 GCA_017390595.1 Selenomonadales bacterium
AACGATATGCGTAAGATCGTATTGGTATATAATCCCGTATCGGGGAACTCTCTTTTCAAACATAAATTAGACGAAGTATTCCAAGTATTCGGCGATGAAGGCATCTGTATCATTCCGTATCGCACACGCAAAGAAGGCCTTGTGGGATTTGTCGAACTCGTACAGTCCGTATCGCCCGAAGGTGTGCTTATCGCGGGCGGTGACGGTACCGTCAGCCTCGTCGTACAAGAGATACTCTGCGCGAAACTCGATGTCGCAGTCGGTATCCTGCCGAGCGGAACATCGAACGACTTTGCGCGATATGTCGGTCTTGACGGCAGTTTGGCTGCGTATGCACGTGCCGTAGCCGAAAATCACACCATGATGATAGACGTCGGTCAAGTCAACGACCGCTATTTTATCAACGTCGTCGGAGCAGGTCTTGCCGCAGGTGTCGCGCACTCTGTTCATGCAGACCTCAAAAACTCCCTCGGCAAAATGGCATACTACCTCCGTGGTATCGGTGAAGTACCGCGTTTCCGACCGATGGAGATCGAACTCGAGATAGACGGCGTACCGTATAAAGAACTCGTCCTCATGTTCCTCGTCCTCAACAGCGGTACCGTTGCAGGCTTTCCTAATGTCCTTCCCGCTAAGATCAACGATGGACTGCTTGACATCGTCCTCGTCAATCAATGCAGCTGGGCAGACCTCATGTCGCTGTTCGTTGGCATCCTCGCCGGCAAAGACGTCCGCCTGCACAAGTGCGTCCAGTATTACCAAGCACAGACTATCAAAGTATGTGCGGACGAAGAGATCGAAAGCGACATCGACGGCGAACTCGGCCCATATCTCCCACTCGAGATCAAAGCCATCCCGAAAGCCATCAGACTTTATACAACGAAATAAGAAATGTAAGATAAAAGCCCTGCTCGCACGAAAGACGAGCAGGGCGATTTGTATATTGAAAACCCCGCGCTAGGCGTGGGGTTCCGTAAAGCTTATAGCTATGCGTAAAACACAAAAGCTCCTTTTGATATAATGCTACTAGGCCTGGCAGCTTAGAAATTATATCAAAAGGAGCGATGTCAAATGAATGACAGACATAGTTTAGCACACACGCAATGGAACTGCAAATATCATCTGGTATTTGCGCCGAAATACAGACGACAAGTATTCTATGGTGAGAAAAAACGAGCAATAGGAGAAATACTAAGAAAATTATGCGAGTGGAAAGGGGTCAACATACTAGAAGCAGAATGCTGTCCCGATCATATCCATATGCTAGTAGAGATACCACCTAAAATGAGTGTAGCTAGCTTCGTAGGGTACTTAAAAGGAAAAAGCAGTTTGATGGTATATGAGAAGTTTGGAGATATAAAGTTTCGATACCGCAACAGACAATTTTGGTGCAGGGGATATTATGTAGATACCGTAGGTAAGAATGCACAAAAGATAAAAGAATATATACAAAACCAACTGGAAGAAGATAAGCTTGGAGACAAGTTAAGTATATTATTTAAAGAAGACCCGTTTACGGGTAGCAGGTAACAGAAATGCAAATGCCAGGTCAATATGCACCTTTTAGGTGCAGCTAGAAATAGAGACTTATAGGCGCATATGAAAAACCCCCGGCTATGCCGGGGGATGTTTTTTGCTTACAGGGAGAGACGCGTTTTGATGCGTTCTACTGCTTTGATGGTGTTTTCTTTGTTGCCGAATGCGGTCAAACGGAAGTAGCCTTCGCCCGACGGACCGAAGCCTGCGCCCGGAGTACCGACGATGTGTGCTTCGTTCAACAGTTTATCGAAGAAGCTCCACGAATCCATGTTGTTCGGCGTTTTGAGCCAGATGTACGGAGCGTTTACGCCGCCGTAGAAGGTAAGGCCTGCTTCGGCAAGACCTTCACGGATGATCTTAGCGTTTTCCATGTAGTAGCCGACCATAGCTTGTACTTGTTTTTTGCCTTCTTCTGTATAGATGGCAGCCGCACCGCGCTGAGTGATGTACGGTGTGCCGTTGAATTTCGTCGTCTGACGGCGGTTCCAGAGACGGTTGAGGGATACTTCCTGGCCGTCTTTCGTTTTGCCCATGAGTTCTTTCGGAACGACTGTGTATGCACAGCGCGTGCCTGTGAAGCCTGCGTTTTTGGAGAAGGAACGGAATTCGATAGCGACTTCGCGTGCGCCTTCTACTTCGTAGATGCTGCGCGGTACGTCTTCTTCGGTGATGTATGCTTCATAAGCGGAGTCGAAGAGGATGATGGAGTCGTTTTCTTTTGCGTATGCGACCCATGCTTTGAGCTGGTCTTTGGAGAGTGTCGTGCCTGTCGGGTTGTTCGGCGAGCAGAGGTAGATGAGGTCTACGCGCTCGGACGGGAAGGACGGAACGAAGCCGTTTTCAGCTGTGCAAGGCATATACGTTACGCCTTCGAACATACCGTCAACGATGTTGCCCGTACGGCCTGCCATGACGTTCGTGTCGAGGTATACAGGGTATACAGGGTCGGTGATGGCAACTTTGTTTTCAAGGCCGAAGATCTCCTGGATGTTGCCTACGTCGCATTTGGAGCCGTCGCTGATGAATACTTCGTCTTCGGCGATGGTGATGCCGCGTGCTGCGTAGTCATGTTCGATGATCTGCTGGATGAGGAAGGCATAACCTTGTTCCGGACCGTAGCCGCGGAAGGTCTCTGCTTTTGCCATTTCATCAACTGCCTGGTGCATTGCTTCGATGGAAGCAGGTGCGAGCGGCTGCGTAACGTCGCCGATACCGAGACGGATGATGTCGGCATCAGGATGTTCTTCTTTGAATTTGTTAACGCGGCGAGCGATTTCCGCAAACAGGTAGCTACCCGGTAATTTCAAATAGTTTTCGTTTACTAAAGCCATTGTAAGTCTCCTTTCGAATTTAAAGATGACATTCTAAGTTTTATTATACAATGAATCGTCTGTATCGTACAGATGTAAATGAGAAAAATTCTACATTCTTGGCAGATTCGAGGGGGCTGTGACGGGGTACGCAAGAATATTGTTGTTATTTGGTCGTAGGTGGGGTAAAATGGTACTGAAATATGAAATATTTTGAGGTTGAGATCGATGGAATGGAAGAAGAATCTGGCTGTGCTTACGCTCGGTATGGTGTTTGCGGCGGTCAGTTATACGATGGTCATACCGTTTTTGCCGTTGTTTTTGCTGGAGCTTGGTGCGACGGAGGATACGGTCGCAATGTGGTCGGGGCTAGTGTTTTCTTCGACGTTCTTGGTGGCGGCTGTCATGGGGCCTGTCTGGGGCAAGCGTGCCGACCGTTACGGGAAGAAAAAGATGGTGCTTCGGGCAGGGTATTGTCTGGCAGTTGTGTATGCCTTGGGCGCGCTGGTGGAGAATCCGTATCATCTTTTGGGGATGCGTATTCTGCAGGGGTTCGCGAATGGGTTCGTACCTGCGGCGCTTGCTATCATCGCGACGAATGTGCCGAAGGAGAAGCTTGGTTTCAGTATGGGCTTGATGCAGGGCGGGCTTTTGGTCGGTACGATCGTGGGCCCTTTGTTCGGGGGTGTGCTGTCCGATCTGTTTGGTATGCGTATGTCGTTTGTGGTGGCAGGTGTTATCATCGGGGCTATCACGGTATTGGTGACGTTCGTTGTCAAGGATAACAGCAAAGCGGAGCATACGGTCGTTACGTCGATGAAGGAAGATATGCGGATCGCGCTGTCGAATCGTCGCGTGCGTGATATGCTGATCTTGCTCTTTATGCTGCAGATGGGTGGCTTGATGCTTCAGCCTATCATCACGCTTTGTGTCGATGCGCTCAATCCGACAGGGGACGCGCTCGGCGGTACGGTGGTCGCGTCGGGATTGGTATTTTCTCTGATCGGTATCAGTGGTGCGGTCAGTGCGCCGCTGTGGGGTCGATACGGG
>JAFPBC010000273.1 GCA_017390595.1 Selenomonadales bacterium
TCTGCGTGCAGGTGTGCTGACGTATGCGGGCGTCACAAAAGACCGCCTTGAGGCGAAGGGCAGTCCCGTCACCGAGACGAGCGAAGAACGCGGCTACACCGTCGAGACGTTTCCGCGTGAGGGCGGGTCGGAGGCTGTTGCCGTCGGCTCTGCCGTATTCGTTGATTGGAAGATGGTCGGTACGCTCACCTCGGCAGAATCGTTCGGCGGTGTCCTGCTGAAAGAGGTGCTTCGCGTACCGCTCGATATCGCAGACCCGCGCGGTACGGGGCAGGTCTATTCGTTCGGCGTGCGGACGACGCTTCCCGAGATAGATGTGCGGATAGAGAACGGTCGTATGGTCGCCGACATCACGGTAGACGGTGTCGCGGAGCTGATGGAACTGCGATGCGAAGCGGACGAACAGTCGGGCGATGTGTACACGCTCCTGGAAGAAGAGCTCGGGCGCACTGTCACCGCCTCCGTCCATGCGTATCTGACGAAGACGAAGAGCTGGGGCGCGGACTGCATCGGGCTTGCCAACCATTATCGCAAGGAGACCTCGTCGCTTACGGAATGGTCAGAGCATGATTGGCAGTCGCTCTATCGAAATGCCGATATCCGCGTGCACGCCAACATCATCATCAAACGGCGCGGATACCACCCCGACGAGATGCACGGCGGTGACGCGTTCGCCATGTGAGGAGGTGGTGTGACTGTATAAAGCGATATTATTCGTAGGATGTGTGTTGTCTGTCGTTCATACGGGCGACTGGGCGCGATGCTTGTGGCAGGACGGACAAAAGGCGCGGGCGGTCGTTATCGCGTGTTTGTGCGTGCTTGTTCTCCTGCTTGCCGTGCGTGCTGTCGATGTAGTGTGATGTTGAGAAAACAGTACAAAAGCATATGATTTTGTGGTATGCTGTTCGTAAGAACAGAAATAAAAAGGGCTGTTCGGGCCCTTTTTTCATTGTATCGGAGCGGGCGGTCATCTTGTCGTACCGCGGACAAAAGGAGGAACGTTTATGAATGGTCTTTATATGGTCGTCATAGCGGCACTCGTGCTGACGATATGCTACCGCTATTACGGCGCGTTTTTGGCGGCGAAGGTGCTGGCATTTGATTCAAACCGCACGACACCTGCCGTAGAATTTGAGGACGGACACGATTATGTGCCGACGAACAAGTGGGTCACCTTCGGTCATCATTTCGCGGCGATCGCGGGGGCAGGCCCGCTCGTCGGTCCGATACTGGCGGCACAGTTCGGCTACCTGCCGGGGATGCTCTGGGTCCTCATCGGTGTATGTCTCGGCGGTGCGGTACATGATATGGTCATCATGTTTGCCTCGATCCGACACAAGGGCTTGTCGCTTGCCGAGATCGCCAAAGCCGAGATCGGCAAAAAGACAGGCTTCGTTGCGTCGATCGCCATCATCTGCATCCTCGTCATCTCGATGGCAGGTATGGCCATCGCTGTTGCCAACGCGCTCTTTAACAGCCCGTGGGGCGTTTTTACCGTCGGCATGACGATACCGATCGCGCTGTTTGTCGGTCTGTATATGCGCTGTATCCGTCCCGGTAAGATCGGCGAAGCCTCGCTCATCGGCGTCTTGCTCGTCTTGGCGGCAGTCGGTCTGGGGCCTGTTATCGAGCAGTCTTTTTTGGCACCGTACTTCACGCTCAGCCGATTCCAGCTCGACCTCTTACTGCCGATATACGGCTTCGTCGCGTCGGCTCTGCCCGTGTGGCTCCTCTTGGCACCGCGTGACTATCTCAGTACATATATGAAGATCGGCACCATCGGCGCGCTCGCACTCGGTATCCTCATCGTACAGCCCGAGATCAAGATGCCTGCGCTCACAGAGTTCATCGCGGGCGGCGGCCCTGTCGTCCCCGGTCCCGTATGGCCGTTCGTCTGCATGACGATCGCCTGCGGTGCCATCTCGGGATTCCATGCCATCATCTCGACAGGCACGACACCGAAGATGCTCACGAACGAAAACGAGATACTGCCTGTCGGATTCGGCGCGATGCTCACAGAAGGCTTCGTCGCTATCATGGCACTCGTTGCCGCAACGAGCCTTATCCCCGCGGACTACTTCGCCATCAACAGCCGTCCCGAAGTATTTGCCACGCTCGGCATGACAGTACAAGAACTGCCCAACCTCTCCGCGATGGTCGGAGAAGACGTCGCGGGTCGCCCGGGCGGTGCCGTATCGCTCGCCGTCGGCATGGCATACATCTTCGCCCGTATCCCCGGACTCGAACAGCTGATGTCGTTCTTCTACCACTTCACCATCATGTTCGAAGCACTCTTCATCCTCACCGTTATCGATGCGGGCACACGTGTCGGACGTTACCTCCTGCAAGAGATCGGCGGCATGGTATACAGACCGCTCGGCAACGTCAACTGGAAGCCCGGCGTCATCTTCTGCAGCGCGCTCATCTCCGTCGCGTGGGGCAGTCTCGTATTCGGCGGCTCCATCTCCTCCATCTGGCCCGTATTCGGTCTGGCCAATCAGCTCCTCGCCGCCATGACGCTCGCCATCGGCACGACCGTCATCATCCGTATGGGCAAACAAAAATACGCATGGACGACGCTCCTGCCGCTCTGTTTCCTCGTAGTGACCGTCTTGACGGCAGGCGTCTACAATATGTTCGAATTCTACCTGCCCAAAGGTCAGCTCAGTCTCGCGCTTATCAGCGCAGGCATGATGCTCCTCGTCGTATTCATCATCGTAGATGCCGTCAGAACATGGGTACGCATCCTGCGTGAAAACAGAAGCGAAGCGAAAAAAGCCGCATAACGAACAAACAAGCCAAGGACACCTGCGGGTGTCCTTTTTTGCGTATAAAACCCCACCTCCTGCACAAACTAAAGACGGATAAACGAAAGGGGGAATCACTTGTGATCACGCAAAAAGAGCTCATGCTCCTCGACGACTTTCTCTCGCATGTGCAGACGACATCCGACATCATGAACCACGTAGCCGCCGAGCTTACCGACTCGCAGGCCAAACAGCTCTGTCAGCAGTTCGCGCAGCGCGAGCAGCAACATTTCCAAACGATGAGCAAGCACCTGAACGCAGGACAGAAAATGTAAGGGAGGAATACAACGGTGGCATTCAAACAGGATATGCAAGGCACACAAAATATGCAGGGACAGCAAGCTCAGCAGGGCGCGCAGTCTCAGCAGAGCGGTATGAGCGGACAGGGCGTACAGGTGACCGAAGAGAGCCTCTTGAACCTCGCGCTCAACGAAACGAAGCTGATGGCAGGCTCTATCAATACGTATATCTTAGAGGCATCCGATGATGCGCTCAGACGCGACTATATGACGGTGCTCGGCGATATTTACAGCCAGCAAAAACAGCTGTTCGACTGCATGGAGCAAAAAGGCTACTATCAGCTCGCCGACGCGACGGCACAGGAGATCGAACAAACACGTGCCAAATTCCAAAACGCAGGTAAATAATGACAAGCGGAGAGGCAGAAAATAACTGCTTCTCCGTTTTACTTACTTATTGACAAATAATGAAAATGAATATATAATAAGAATTGTTATCCGAAGATAAAACATTTTAGATAGAAGGAGGATTTTCCATGAACGATCAGTCGATTACCGATATGCTTCGCGCAAAGGGATTCAAAGTAACACCGCAGAGACTGGCTGTATATCGTGCGCTCGCAGAATCGAAGGAGCATCCGAGTGCGGAGATGATATTCACCGAGCTCAAAGAGACGTTTCCGACGATGAGCCTTGCGACCGTATACAAGACTGTCGATGTATTGGCGGAGATCGGGTTGGTACAGAAGCTGAATGTAGGGGAAGACAGTTTCCGCTATGATGCTTGGGTGGAAGACCACTCCCATATTCGTTGTACGAGCTGTGGTCGCGTCGATGATCTTACCGACTTTGATGCCGCGCCTATTCTTGAGGCGGCA
>JAFPBC010000035.1 GCA_017390595.1 Selenomonadales bacterium
CATCTACATCAGAATATACAGCTACAGTTTCAATCCCCAGCTCCTGGCAAGCCCGGATAATTCGCACTGCGATTTCGCCACGGTTAGCGATAAGGAGTCGTTTGAACATCGGAATAGACCTCCCATTTGCGTTAATGTTAGCTTGTTATTTTTGTAACAAGCTACAAAGATATTATAATACAAATGTACACCGCAGGCAATACTTTTTAAAAGTATACATAGGGACACTATTATGAATTATCTGACAGATAAAAAGATAGCCATAAGAATAAAAGCACGGTATACTAGAAATGGTGATGAAAATGAATGCAGAGATACAAGAAAAATTACAACTTCTGCCCGACAAGCCCGGCGTCTATCTGATGAAAAATGCGGATAAACGCATCATCTATGTCGGTAAGGCGATCAACCTCAAGAATCGCGTTCGCTCGTATTTCCAATCGTCGAAAAATCATTCGCCCAAAGTACGTGCGATGGTTGAAAGAATCGCGACATTTGAATATATTATCACGACATCGGAGATCGAGGCACTCATTTTGGAGTGTAATCTCATCAAACGGCATCGCCCTCGTTACAATATCAGTCTGAAAGATGACAAGACGTATCCTTATATTAAGGTAACGATGGCTGATGCGTATCCGCGCGTCCATATCACACGGCGCGTGATGAAAGACGGCGGGCGGTATTTCGGCCCGTACACGAGTGCGGGTGCTGTACATGAGACGCTTCGCCTTCTCAAAAAGCTGTTTCCTATCCGCTCGTGCAAGCGCATGGACTCTCCGCGCCCTTGCCTTGAACATCATATCAAGCGTTGTCTCGCGCCGTGTACGGGGAACGTCCCGATGGAGACATATCGTCAGATGATAGACGATATCTGTCTCTTCCTTGAAGGGCGGAGCGACCAAGTCGTGCGTAGTCTGGAAGCGAAGATGACAGAAGCGGCAGAAGACTTCCGATTCGAAGAAGCGGCTCGGCTTCGCGATCAGTTGGTCGCGGTGAAGAAGGTACAGGAAAAGCAGAACATCGTCACGGGAAGCGGCGACCAAGACGTCATCGGTATGGCACGTTTGCCGAAGAGCGTCTGCGTGCAGGTCTTTTTCATCCGCAGTGGGAAGATGGTCGGACGCGACCACTACCTCTTGCGTGGGAGCGACGAAGAAGAAGACAGTGCTATTTTGACCGCGTTCTTGAAACAGTATTATGCGCGGGCGGCGTTTATTCCTCGCGAGATACTTCTTCCGTTTGTTTCGGAAGAGACAGAGCTTCTGACACAATTCTTGTCGGCGAAGAAGGAAGCAAAAGTCACGCTCCACGTACCACAGCGCGGTACGAAAAAAGATATCGTCACGATGGCGTGCGACAATGCGCGTCTCGTCCTGGAAGAAGAGGAGAAAAAGCGTCTGCCCGAGCAGTCGGAAGACGACGATGTGGTGGAAGAGCTTCGCCATCATCTCGGCCTTGCCAAACCGCCGTATCGCATGGAGTGCTTCGACATCTCGCATACGCAAGGAACGGAAACAGTCGCCTCGATGGTCGTATTCGAAGGCGGCCGTGCGAAAAAAAGCGACTACCGCAAGTTCCGTCTGCGTACGGTCGAAGGCAAGCCCGACGACTTCCGCTCGATGGAAGAAGTCGTCCTTCGTCGGTATCGCGAGCTGAAAGAACCGCTCCCCGACCTCATCGTCATCGACGGCGGGAAAGGACAACTCTCCAGCGCGCTCAAAGTCATCCGCGGTGTCGGCCTTACGGATGTGCCTGTCGTCGGCCTTGCCAAACAGTTCGAATACGTCTTTCGCGAAGGGGAATCCGACCCCGTCATCTTGCCGCGTCATTCGCAGTCGCTCTATCTCATGCAGCAGATACGCGACGAAGCACACCGTTTCGCCATCACGTACCATCGCAAACTGCGCGCTAAACGTAATATGCAGTCCGTGCTCGATCACATCGTCGGCATCGGACCAAAACGCAGACAAGCACTCTGGAAAGCGTTCGGCAGTATCGACGCGATGCGCTCGGCAAGCGTAGAAGAACTGGCTGAAGCGGACGGCATGAATCATGCGGCGGCACAGGCCGTGTATGATTTTTTTCGCGCGCATGAAATATAGTTGTATAAGTAGGATTTTTTCGGTATAATAAGAATGTAGAAACACAGAGAAGAAAGAAGGTGAACGAAAATGACTTGGGTATGCACAGTATGCGGTTATGTATACGATGTAGCAGTTGGTGACGAAGACAACGGCGTAGCAGCAGGTACAGCTTGGGCTGACGTTCCGGAGGATTGGGTTTGCCCGCTCTGCAGCGTAGGCAAAGATATGTTCGAAGAACAGTAAGAATGATAAAAGAAGCGACTTGAATGAGTCGCTTCTTTTTATTTTGAGGAAGAAAATATTCTGTTTTATGCAGATGAGATATGACAAAGTCCTCTTTATCGTATAGCTAGTTTAGTAAAATAGGGGTAAAGGAGGTGCTGGTATGTGCGATGATAAGAAAAACGGCAATCAATATGATGTGTTCAAAGATGACATATTCTCTTGGCGGGAGTGGTCTGCACCTAAGCTGATATTTGCAGAAGATATTCGAACAGCGCTCGATCGCTTTGCGCTTGTCGGAAGAAGGATAAAAGAGATGCAGATACTCGGCACTTGCTATACGTATATCGGCTTTGCTGTAGAGGAGAGGGCGTATGGGAAGCTGGAACATCTGAGCGAAGAAGAGCGAGAACGAAAATCGCAATATCTGAATATCGACCCCGAGATGATGTGTGAACGATGGGCAGAGATCGATGAGGTGTTCATGATAACGTTCGATGATGGTGATGTGTTTGAGATCGATACGCCGTGGGAAATGGAGTTTCGTATGAGTATGAACCGTATTCCGTGGTATACGGAATCATCGAGTTGGCAGAATCTCGATGCGGATGTGCTGTTTTCGAATTGTCTTGGGCAAGAGATCACAGCAGTCGAGATAGGCACTGATATGCGAGAAGTACATCCGATAACGGGAGAATCTTTTACCGAGCCACCGCTTACACGAGAATGTGTCGAACATATCATACTTCGGCTGGCAAACGGTCTGGCACTCAAGATATACGGTTGTGATGATTTTTGCGAAGTCGAGTGTATCGATGCGAATGGCAAAACGACTGAGATCAGTTTTGGCGAACTGAAAAAAGGTCTGTACAATTGGGAAGACCTTCATGGGGATGAGGTTACAGGCTTTGAAGCGGAGAGCGACGCGGTATTCTTCAATGAGAAGGGAGTAGAATATATTGGTGGAGGTTACTTGACATTCGTTTCAAGCGGATGGAAGGAAGCCAAGCTGTACATTTCTGAAGATGATGTTGTTTTGATAGATTGGTGCGTTTCGTTGAAGATAAATGAATGGTTTGACGAGTATAGTGCATATCATTTCAGTTATGAAGAGTGGGACAAAGTGCTTGCTGAAGCTGACGAGATATTTGCGGCAAAGTCGTTTGATGATCTGTTCGATATGCTTATCGCAAGACAAGGTGGAAATGAGTATATGATGAAGAAGCTCAATTTTGACGGAGCTGATTTTTGGAAGAATAAAGAGCGGTATCGCAGACAGATCGAAGATCTGCGTAAATGGTCGAAGATCGTACTGAAACGCGGCAATACAATGAACATCTACGGCTATTAGGAGGCGTGAAGCATGACGCAGAATAAGATGACGCTGTTGTGGGAAAAGGATCGTGCAGACTCTGAGAAAAATCTTTCATCTGTTCTGAATGATCGGCAACAAACAGCAGATGACTATACACAGGCGTGGCTTACAAGGAAAGGATATAAAATAATCGAAAAAGCTGTTTTTGATGATTGTATCGGTTATCGCTGTGAGAGAAAGGAAAAATCGTATAAGATATTTATGTATGGGCGAGATGCGCGGCAGAGCATCCGAGCAGGCGGAGCTTTTTATAACAAGCTGGCGCAATTGAACTTTGCTGCGAGCGATACGGTATTGATCTTGTATATTGATGTTGAGCGATACGCAGACGGTGATGAGACAAAGTATCGTATCTGTAACTGCCGCGGCGGCGAAGTGCGTGAGCCCGAGCTGTGGCAGATGAATGAAGTCGAAGGAAGATATATCCTTCAATACTATCCGTCGCAAGAAATGATAGAACAAGTGTGGCAGCTGATGTACGCATTCAATCGGGAGGATACGGACATCTATGACTGTATCGTTATTGATGATGATCCTATGATCAAAGAAGAAGGCGATAGAGGATGGGGTCTAAATAGTGTGTTTTATGGACGATTGTTCAGTATGCATCGGCAGTACGGAGATATGAAGCTGGGGTATGTTTGCTTTGATGATATGACATACAGCGTTGCACCGTATATAGAGGGATTTGGCTTTTTTCGTTGGTATTCGAGCGGTGGGCGGATATCTCGTATTATCTGTCAGCGGTTTGATGATGAAGAACGGAAAGCGACGGATTTTATCAAGACCGAGCAGCGAGAACCGAATGATCTCTTCGATTATATCCCCAAACTCATCGGAGTAGTTCCGCTTCCGCCAACCATGCAGGAACGATTCGCTGTGAAGCTGTTCTTTGACAACAGAGAATGCAGAAAATATGTTCTGCCGATCGATGCGGACGATATGGCGGACGAAGCGATCGCTTATGGAAGATATGTTTTTTCGGACGGGATATGGAGATCGGTCCGAGTTGTCCCCGAACATGCAAGTCGCCATGATGATTATCCGAGATGCGGACCTGCCATCATGTTCAAAAACACATTTTCCATTGCGGGAACACGCTGTTATCTGGAAAGTAAACCGTACAGCGGATAATATGCTTAAATAGGAACAGGGCACACATCTTAATGGATGCGTACCCTGTTTTCATCTATAAGCGTGCGTCAATTCACTACTTTGTGCAGTTTTGGGAGCCAGCCGTTTTTGAGCATGAGCTGTAAGAGTCGGTAGTCCCAGTCGAGGCCGTCATTTAAGAGTGTGCGGTACATGAGCGCGACTTCGACTTGGTACGACTGGTGGAGTGCGGCGAGCATAGCGAGCTGAGATGCTTTGGCGATAGAGCCGATGGCGATGGCGACTTCGGCATCGGTCAGGCGCGCGTCGGGGTGTATTTCAAGCGGTGCTTTGTGAAGGGTACGGCGCGGGAAGGTAACGGATGGGATCTTGCCGCCGCTTTCCTGCAAGAGGTCTTCCGAGCGGTTGATGAGGGATTTGGTCAGGGAGTCTTGTGCTTGTTTGATGAGGTGCTTGAGCTCGGCGTTCTGCGCGTGGTTATAGAGCGTTTCGAGGACGGATACGTTATAGCGGCCTTGTGCGATGACGCCGTAGAGACCCGAGGCTTCGAGATAGTTAAGAGGCTCTTTGTCCATGATATTTTGGAAGAATTCGCGTGTTTCTTCGTTGAATCGTTCAAAAATAGACATATGATTCCTCCTTTTTTGTAAGTGTCGGGGCTTTATTAGGATGACCAAACGAGTGCATAATATGTGAAGCGATAATATTTTATTGTATACATGGAAAAGTTGGTTGATTATTCGCTCGATTTATGATAAGATTTATGTTAGATATGGACAGCTCCGCAAACGGGCGTTTTATGTCAATGAGAACAAATGTTCTTATATAAATGAAGGGGGTTTTTTAACCATGAAAGTTACTGTTGTTGGTGCAGGAAATGTAGGCGCAACTTGTGCAAACGTGCTTTTGGCACAGGAAGTTGCAGATGAGATCGTATTGCTTGATATTAAACAGGGTGTGTCCGAAGGTAAAGCTATGGACATGATGCAGACGGCTAACATGCTCAATCTCCGCAGCACTGTTGTAGGTGTTACGAACGATTATGCTGCAACGGCTGGTTCCTCTGTTGTAGTTATCACTTCCGGTATTCCGCGTAAACCGGGCATGACTCGTGAAGAATTGATCGGCGTTAACGCTGGTATCGTTAAAAGCGTAGTAAGCAGCATTCTCGAACATTCTCCGGAAGCTATCTTCGTTATCATCTCCAACCCGATGGATACGATGACTTACCTCGCATTGAAAGCTAGCGGCGTTCCGAAAAACCGCATCATCGGTATGGGCGGCATGCTCGACAGCAACCGTTTCAGATACTACATCAGCCAGGCATTGGGCGTACATCCGGCAGAAGTTGACGGCTTCGTAATCGGCGGTCACGGCGACAAAACGATGATTCCGCTTCACCGTTTCGCTACGTACAATGGTCGCGCTATCAGCGAACTCCTCCCGGCAGAAAAAATCGACGAAATCGTAAAAGCTACGATGGTCGGCGGCGCTACGCTTACGGGCCTTCTCGGCACGAGCGCTTGGTATGCTCCGGGTGCAGCTGGTGCAATGGTCGTTAAAGCGATCGTTCGCAACGAACGTAAACTCGTTCCGTGCAGCGTATACCTCGAAGGCGAATATGGCCAGGAAGATATCTGCATCGGCGTACCGGTAGTATTGGGTGCTAACGGTGTTGAAGCTATCGTTGAATACGATCTCAACGAAGAAGAAAAAGCATTGTTCGTAGCAAGTGCAGACGCTACGCGCGGTACAAACGCAGCTTTGGCAGACGCTTTGAAATAAGCTATGCTACCATAAAAGGACGAACCTTCGGGTTCGTTCTTTTTTTATGCAAAAAGAGCGAAAATTCATACAAAAGTAAAGGGCATAAGCAGGAAAACGTTCTGTCTAACAAGAATTTTATACGAAACAGACTTTGCTGATAGGAGAGATATTGAGATGGATTTAGCTACGATTCGTGAAATTGCAAGACAAAAGTTGAGCCCTGCATGTAAAGTATGCCCCGAGTGTAACGGTGTTGCGTGTGCAGGTCAAGTTCCGGGTATGGGCGGCGTTGGTACGGGCCGCAGTTTCCACAACAATATGGAGGCACTTGCGGCATGTCGCTTGCACATGCGTACGGTGCATGATGTAGTAGAACCGAAGAAAAATTGCACGATCCTCGGTATGGACTTGGCGATCCCTGTTATCGGCGCGGCGATCGGCGGTATCAGCTTCAACGCGAACAATGTGATGCCTGAGGTCGATTATTGCCGTACAGTCGTCGAAGGCTGTAAATCGGCAGGTGTTATCTGCATGACAGGTGACGGTCCTGTTGCGACGGTATTCGATTCGGGACTCGTGGCTTGTCGTGAATCGGGCGGTTACGCGATCCCGATCATCAAACCGCGTGAACCTGAGGCTGTGATCGAGATGGCGAACCGCGCGGCTGAAGCAGGCGCACCTGCGTTCGGTATGGATATCGACGCGGCATATCTCGTCAATATGAAACGTGCAGGTCAGCCTGTATTCCCGAAAACGGTGGATCAGCTGGCGAAGATCAAACGCGAAACAAAAATTCCGTTCATCGTTAAAGGTATCATGAGCCCGATCGATGCAGAGCTCTGCTGTCAAGCAGGTGTTGACGCGATCGTTGTATCGAATCATGGTGGTCGTGCGCTCGATGATCTTCCGGGTACGGCAGAAGTTCTTCCGGAGATCGCAGATGCTGTAGACGGTCGCTTGACGATCCTTGTTGACGGCGGTATCAGAAGCGGTGGAGATATATTGAAGATGCTCGCGCTTGGTGCCGATGCTGTTCTTGTCGGTCGTCCGCTTATGGTCGGCGCGGCAGGCGGCGGCGCGGAAGGCGTTGCATTCATGCTGAACAAAATGGCGGGTGAATTGGAAGCGGCTATGATCTTGACGGGTACAGCAGACGTGGCTGATGTCGACCCCGATGTTATTTGGTGACAAACCTGTATAGAAGTCTCTTTTCTGCGGGTATAACAGTAATGAAAAGAGAGCAGAAAGGAGAATGAGGATAAAATGGCGATAAAATTATTGGCAGTAGACCTTGATGATACACTTCTCAATGAAGAATGTATCGTATCGGAGGCGAATAAAAAGGCGATCCGAGAAGCGGTCGCTCGCGGTATCATCGTGACGATCGCAACGGGACGCATGTATGAGTCGGCGCAGAAGATCGCGAAAGAGATCGGTATTGATGTACCGCTTATTGCGTATAACGGTGCGCTCGTACAGACGGCTGTGTCGGAAGAGGTTCTGATGAAACGATGCCTTGACGAAGAGGCGGCACGTGCGGTACTCGATATGTTCCGCGAAAAAGGCTGGTATATTCAGCTGTATCGCAATGATACGCTGTATGTCGATAAGAAAACAGATGATACGCGTGCATATGAGGCTCGTGTTGAGACGAAGGCGATCGAGATCGGTGAAGCCTTCTACGAAGATCCGAGTGATATCTTGAAGATGCTTGCCATCAGCGATCCCGAAAAGATCGATTTCGTTGAAGAGACGGTACATGCATCGTTTGCGGGGAAAGTATTCGCGCCGCGCTCGATGCCGCGATTTTTGGAGATCGTCAATGCACAGGTCAACAAAGGTGAGGCACTTCGCTTCGTAGCAGAGCATTTCGGCGTCAAGCGTGAAGAAGTCATGGCGATCGGTGATTCGAACAACGATATCGCGATGGTTGAATACGCAGGGCTCGGTGTCGCGATGGGCAATGCATCGCCGCGCGTGAAGGAAGCTGCCGATGTGATGACAAAAAGCAACCAAGAAGATGGCGTAGCAGAAGCCATCAAAAAATATATTTTAACAGAATAATGATGAGGTGGTTTAGAGATGAAGATAGTAATTGCCCCCGATTCGTATAAAGGAAGTGTCTCTGCCGTAGCAGTCGCAAACGCGATGGAACGCGGTGTGCTCAAGGTATTCCCCGATGCTGAGGTCGTCAAAGTATCCATTGCCGACGGCGGTGAAGGTACGGTAGAAACGATGATCGAAGCAAGCGGTGGTACGTGGGTAGAAGAAACAGTCGTCGGTCCGCTCGGCGAGCCTGTCAAAGCAGGTTGGGGCATCATGGGCGACGGAGAAACAGGTGTCATCGAAATGGCGGCGGCATCGGGTCTTCCGCTCGTAGGCGATCGTAAAAATCCGTGGATCACAACGACGTACGGTACAGGCGAACTCATCGTAAGCGCGCTTGACCGCGGACTGAAACGTATCATCATCGGTATCGGCGGCAGTGCGACGAACGATGGCGGTGTCGGTATGGCACGCGCGCTCGGTGCTCGTTTCCTCGATAAAGACGGCAACGAACTTCCCAACGGCGGCGGCGCACTCGCCGACCTTGCATCGATCGACGTCAGTGGTCTCGACGCGCGTATCAACGATGTCACGCTTCTCGTTGCGTGCGACGTTGACAACCCGCTCTGTGGTCCGACAGGTGCTTCGGCAGTCTATGGTCCGCAAAAAGGCGCATCGCCCGAAATGGTAGAAAAACTCGATGCGGCACTTGCCAACTATGCCGATATTGCCGAAAAAACGCTCGGCAAAGCAGTCAAGGACACCCCCGGCGCAGGTGCGGCGGGCGGTCTTGGAGCAGGGCTTCTCCTCTTTACCAAAACAGAGCTGCGTCCCGGCGTAGACATCATCCTCGAAGTCAACGACTTCGACAAAGCCGTGCAAGGCGCATCGCTCGTGCTTACGGGAGAAGGACAGACGGACTTCCAGACAGCACGCGGCAAAGCTCCTGTCGGTGCGGCAAAATGGGCAAAAAAATACGGCATTCCTGTCGTCTGCATCTCGGGCGGTCTCGGCAAAGGCGCCGACGATGTATTAGCGCACGGTATCGACGCCGTGATCAGCATCGCGCCCAGACCGATCAGCCTTGAAGAATGTATCGCGCAAGGCGAACAACTCATAGAAGAAGCGACAGAACGCGTCTGTCGACTCGTTAATATTGAACTGAAATAAAAAAAGAGCCGTAAGGCTCTTTTTTATTGTACAGTCTCGTTACAATGTAACACACAAGTTAATATAAAAGATGTATTTTTGTAAAAAAACTTCGTGAGAAACACTTGACAAATGAGCAGTATACTGTCATAATGTATACATGTTTACAAGATAGTAAACAAACCGAATATCACGAAGCGATGATCGAGAAAAGGAACGGTCAACAACCTTTCAGAGAGCCGATGGGCGGTGCGAATCGGCAGGGGGAACGTATCCGATGTCACTCGGGAGTATTTCTTATCGAGGATACCTATCGTTAGGTAAGAACGCGACTCAGCGTTACAGAGCAGAGTGATAAATGTAGGGTGGTACCGCGGAATATCCGCCCCTGCCGAGAAAAACGGTGGGGGCGGTTTTTATTTTATAATGGAAGGAGAGAATCATGAAATACGTATTGTCAGTTCTTGTGAAGAACGAACCCGGTGTATTGGTGCGAGTCGCCAGTATGTTCGGCAGACGAAATTTTAACATCGACAGCTTGGCGGTCGGCGTCACACAGCACCCCGACTACTCCAGAATGACAGTCGTCGTTCACGGAGATGAAAGCATTGTCGAACAGATGATCAAACAATTGGAGAAATTGATCGAAGTCGTCGCGGTTGAACAATTACCGCATAGAAGCTCTGTACAGCGTGGTATGGCTCTTCTGAAAGTCAAGGCTGACAGGGATACGCGGATCGAGATCCTCAAAATGGCCGAGATCTTCCGTGCCAAAGTCGTCGATACGAGCCAAGACGCATTCGTATTCGAAGTAACGGGCAGTGATGAGAAGATAGACGGTTTTATTGAACAACTTGAAGTATACGGCATATTAGAAACGATCCGAACAGGACTTATCAGCCTGGAACGCGGATCGCATACCATTTATGAGAAACAAAAGGAGAATGATGAAAATGGCAAAAATGTATTATGATCACGACGCAAAATGGGATGTTATCGAAGGTAAAACAGTAGCGATTATCGGTTACGGCAGCCAAGGTCATGCCCATGCACTCAACTTGAAAGAAAGCGGTATCCGCGTAATCGTAGGTCTCTACGAAGGCAGCAAATCGTGGGACAAAGCAGCGGCAGCAGGTCTCGAAGTCATGACAGTTGCCAACGCGGTAAAAGAAGCAGACATCACGATGATCCTTATCCCGGACGAAAAACAAGCCGCTATCTATAAAAACGAGATCAAACCGAACCTCAAACCGGGCAGCGCACTCGCATTCGCACACGGTTTCAATATCCACTTCAAACAGATCGTTCCGCCGGCAGATGTTGACGTATTCATGGTCGCACCGAAAGGCCCGGGCCATCTCGTTCGCCG
>JAFPBC010000274.1 GCA_017390595.1 Selenomonadales bacterium
CAATCCGGCAGCAGAAAATGCCTTGGATCAGATGAAATTTGAGATTGCTTCCGAGCTCGGGATCGCCGATACTGTCCGCCAAAACGGCTGGGCGACCATGACAAGTGCCGACTGTGGCCGTGTTGGCGGTCAGATGGTACGCCGCATGATCGAACAGTATGAAGCGAATATGCAAAAATAATCTTCGGACTCGTTTACGGGACGGCAGCTGCCGTCCCTTTTACTTACCGACTGTCAACGCGGTTCGAATCGAACGCGCACCGCCGAGCCTGCCTGCGCCGAAGAGAACGGTGTGATATCTTGGCTGACCGCGATACCCGTACCTTCCGGTATCATCGTAAGACCTGCCGTCATGAGCGCGCGCATCGCTTCTTTCATCGACTTGCCGCGTACATCGGGCACTGTTACGAGACCTTTCTTCTCTTTTACGCTCGGCATCGCCTGCGGTGTCTGTCTCTCGTTGCGCGGGAGCTCTGTTATCGCCGTTTCGTTCGGCAAGATATTGAGATATCTCATCGACTCGTGCAGGATCTTCTTCGCGACCGGTGCGGCTACCTGCCCACCGTAATAGCTGTTGCCCGACGGCGTGTCGATCACGACGATGACCGCCAGACGCGGATTCTCTACCGGAGCAAATCCGACGAACGATGCGATATATTCGCCCGGTTTATATACACCTTTTTCTACTTTCTGCGCGGTACCCGTTTTCCCTGCAACGCGGTATCCCGGTATCTGCGCTTTGCTGCCGCCGCCTTCGGAGATAACTTTTTCAAGCAGACCTTTCATCGTATTCGCCGTTTCGGCAGATACCGTCTGGCGTACGACGATATTTTCTTTGTGCGATTCGTAGACAGAACCGTCGGCGTTCTTGATCTCGCGAATGATACGCGGCTGAAGGAGCACGCCTTCGTTGGCAAGCGACGATACTGCCATCAAGACCTGTATCGGCGTTACCAGGATACTCTGCCCGATCGACATCGTAGCGATGTCCGAATCTACCATATCACGTGCCGAACGGAACAAGAAACCTCTTTCTTCGCCCGGCATTTCGATATTCGTCTCTTGACCGAAGCCGAACTTCTTGGCGTACGAGATCAATCTGTCGCCGCCAAGTCTGAGACCGACTTGCGCGAACCCTGTATTGAGAGAGTTCTTGATGATATCGGTGAACGTCACGTTGCCGTGGCCTTTACCGTCCCAGTTTTTCATCGTATGACCGGACACCTTGATGTATCCGCTGTCGTGGAATACTTCGTTCGGCGAAACGACCTTTTCTTCGATCGCCATCGCCGCTACGACCGCCTTGAACGTCGAGCCCGGTTCATACCCGTGTGTGATACCGTTGACGATCAAGCGATCGTTCTCGAGCTTATCGAGCTTGTTCGGGTCGAACGTCGGACGGCTTACCATCGCTAATATCTCGCCCGTTTTCGGATCGATGACGATGATGGTACCTTTGTTCGTCTTGTTCACCGTCATCGCTTCGTCCATCGCCGCTTCGGCGATACATTGTATCTGGCTGTCTATCGTCAGATAGATAGCTTTCCCGTCGCGGATGAACTTCGGCACGTGTACCGATTCGCCGATGGTGCGCCCGTAGTTGTCGACGGTGACTTTTTGCATCGTGACCGAGCCTTTTAAGATATCGTTATACATATTCTCGACGCCGATGATCCCTTTATCCTCCTGATTGACGAATCCGAGGACCTGCGCCGCGACCGAATTCAACGGATAGTATCGTTTGACTTCGGGATAATACGCGAACCCTTTTATCTTCGTATTTTTTCGCACCTCGTTGATGCGTTCGATCTCATTTGTCTCCAAATGACGTTTGACCCACGCGAACTGACCACCGCGTTCGATGAGCTTCATCAACTCTTCGGGCGCCATATTGACGATCGGCGCGATGAGCGATACCGCTTCTTGCGGGGACATATTCTCCGCATTCTCCATGACCACCTTCGGGTCGACAAAGAGCGACTTCGTCTCGATACTGATCGCAAGCTCGCGTCCGTTGCGGTCATAGATACCGCCGCGCGGCGACTGAAGCTTATATTCACGCATGCTCATGTTATGGAACTTATCCGTCAGATCATCGCCCACGACGATCTGGAGCCATGCCAATCGCCCGACAGCTATGATCAAAAGAAAGACCAAAAAGAATATCAGCTTGTTTGTTCTTTTGTTTATCTGCAGATTTGTTTTCTTCATCTATTTCCAAACCCTTCTTGTTTACCGTATACCAAATAAAAATCCCGTACCTTATTGTATTCTATCACCTACGGCTTTTTCCTGTTATTCACGTGTGCTGTCGTCTATATTTTTTTCATTATTATATGCGCTTATAAAAAATAAGAATTTTTCGATTTTTACTTTATATTTTTTGTTTTTCATGATATAATAAGGCATCAGGTTTTATTTTTTTATCCATGTTCACACGAATAGATCGTTATGAAATAAGAAAAAAGGATCAGGTGACTACTTATGGATGATATTGATGTAAAAATCCTTCGCCTTCTGCAGCAAAACGCACGTAAGACCATCTCCGACCTCAGTGCCGAGATCGGTATGTCGATGCCCGCGATCAGCGAACGTCTGAAAAAATTGGAGAACGCAGGTGTCATCGAGAAGTATTGCGCGATCTTGAATCCGCACAAGCTGAACAAGGAGCTTATCGCGCTCATGTTCGTCGGTCTTGAGAGCCCGCGTTACAGCGACAGCTTCACCGACTTCGTCAAAGGAGAGCCCGATATCCAAGAGTGTCTCTACATCACAGGTGATTTTGACTTCTCGCTCAAGATCATCACGCAGAATACGCAGACGCTCGAAGTGCTTCTCAACAAGATCAAAGCACATCACGGCATCGCCCGTACCAAGACGACTGTTGCGCTGTCCGTCGTGACGAGCCAGCCGTCGATACAGCCCGATTGATAAACAAAAAGCAGACTCCTCGGAGTCTGCTTTTTTTGTTGTCGCTAGTCGCGTGATTCGCGGATCGGTTTCATGCCGCGGCGTTTGCGGTATTCGCGATACGATTCGACGGTGTGGACATTTGGCGGAAGATTTTTGTCGAGATAGTCTCGAATACGCTTGAACTCTTCGGGACGATGTTTGCGGACGGCTTCAAGGACCTTGTCTTTATCGACATAGACCAAGTCCTTGTGTCTGACCATTTCCATGATCTCGTGGATGTTCGTTTTGTAATATTCCTTATCTTTCGTACCGTATCCGTACATACTTTTTACCTTGTTGACTTTTTCTTTGTTTTTGCTGCTAAGGTCATAATTGATCCCGACAGGAACGATGATGTTCGACTTGTTATTGTCTTCCATCCCAAGGATAAAGTTGTACGTTCCTTCATGGTCCTTGCGATACTTTTCTCTCGCTTCTTGCGTTTTACCTCTCGGTTTCCACGTACCGTCAATGATGATCATCGGTTGTTCGAGCTCCTCATTCAGCCTTGCTACGTGTTCGGGCTTGACCGCGTTGCCGTGTTTTTCGAGCAAGACTTTGTCAAGGATGCTGTTGTCGATGATGAGCGGTGCGTTGTCACGCGAGATGAGCGACATGATGTTCGGCGAGCGTGTACTCATGACGAAACGATCTCGTTCGGTGAAATATCGGCTGTGGTTTTTGGTAATGGTGTCCATGATCTCTTCGCGGTTACGGTCGAGAAGCTCACGCATGACAGGTGCGATATCGCGTCCCCAGACAGAGCCGTCGACGAAGCTCTCGGCATAGTCTCGCAGGATGTCTTTTTTCGGACGGCCTTCGAGATACGAGAGGTTGCGTTTGGCGATGGCGGTCGGGACATTTTCGGCGAATGACTTGACGTATCCGCCGAGGTTTTCGATCTTGCGTAAGACCGTTCTCACGATCGGTATCGGATGTTCGGCACG
>JAFPBC010000036.1 GCA_017390595.1 Selenomonadales bacterium
GTCGTAATGGCATTCGGTATTTTTGTATATTAGGGTAAAAAGTTTGCCATACTAACGAAAAACGATGGTGGACTTATCTATGTATATCTTGATTGTTTTGGTTATTTTATTTGTAGGGGCATGGTTTTTGCCGTTTGTTCTACATATTGGTGTGAAGGTAGTTCAATTTTATTTTAAGGTTGACTTAGTGATAACAGTATTCGGACGAATGATATTTGAGCGAAGGTGGCAGGGAGATTGGCTTGACAAGTTGATAGAGAAGCAGAAGGAGTCATCGAACGAACAGGCGGATATGAGGAAAGATAAGGATGACGGGAAAATGCGTGGCATTGTGCCGAATCTGCTTCGGATAGGACGATGGAAGAGATTCGTTTGGTATGTGGAAGTCGGCCTGGAGGATGCGATGAGTACGGCACTCTTGATAGGGAGTATATGGGGATTGCAAGGTATCATTTGGGAGCGGTGGATACGTGATAAAAAGTGCAGAACGATGATAAGCTGTCGTCCTAATTTTGGAGAGCTGATACTCTGCAATGAAGTATCGTGCATAGTTAGGTTTCGATTTGGTGATATTATAAAAGAATTTGCCAAGGGATATTTGAAAATCAAAAGGAGGAAGGTCGCATGAAAGAACATTCTATTGAAGAATTGGTCAGAACATCGCTCAACAGTATCAAGGAGATGGTCGATGTCAATACGGTCATTGGTGATGCGGTAGAGTCGACGGATGGGACTGTTATTATTCCGATATCGCGTGTTGCATTCGGTTTTGCCGCGGGCGGTGCAGGATGTGACGGAGAGACTATGGAAGGGAAACAAGGTTTTGGTGGAGGCAGCGGAGCAGGTGTCAGTGTAAAACCTGTTGGATTTCTTGTATGTTCTCCCGAGCATGGGATTCGGTTTATGAATGTGTCTGCGAATCGTACTTACGAGCGATTGTTGGATATTATTCCGTTGGCGATGGATAAGATATCAGAGATGTTTCCGCAGGATATGATGAAAAAAAGGCACAAAGAAGAACCGTTTCAGGCATATGAAATGAATACAGAGACAGAATCGGATTAGAGGAAGAAGGGCTTTGCTTTGGCAAGGCTCTTTTTTATGTCTAATCGATATTATGATTCCATATATTTTTTACGAGGTGAGGGTATGTGATCAATGGAGTATGGCTTTTTTTGTTGGCAGGCGGGATCGTATGGGGGCTGATTATGGGAAATGGAGCTATCGTGACACAAAGTGCGCTCAGTGGTGCCGAGACTGCGGTATCTCTCTCGATAAAATTGATCGGTGTGATGTGCTTGTGGCTTGGTATGATGAAGATCGCGGAAAAAGCAGGTATCCTTCGCATGTTCGCAAGAGTGGTACGGCCATTGACACGTTGGTTGTTTCCTTCTGTTCCGTCAGACCATCCTGCAATGGGAGCAGTTGTGATGACGATCACTGCCAATATGCTCGGTATGGGAAATGCCGCAACGCCGTTTGGTATGAAGGCGATGGAAGAATTGCAGTCGCTTAACAGAGGCGATAAAGAGCGGGCTACACCTGCAATGTGCACCTTTTTGGCACTTTGTGCGGCAGGATTTAACTTGGTTCCTGCGACGATCATTGCACTGCGGTCTGCGGCGGGGTCTGCTGTTCCCGGGGCGACGATAGGGACAACAATATTAGTAAGTCTGATGGCGACGGTCTGTGTGATCGTGATAGACCGTATCTGTCGCAGAGTGTTTGCAAGTGAGGATAGATAGTGATGGCAGAGGTGTGTCAACTACTTGCGGAATGGATGGTGCTGTTCATTTTGGCAGGCATTCCGATCATTGGATGGATACGTGGTGTACGGGTGTATGAAGCGTTCGTTGAAGGGGCGTCGGAAGGATTTTCGATTGCTATCCGCTTGATGCCGTTTTTGATCGCGATGTTGGTTGCTGTCAATGTGTTTCGTGCATCAGGTGCAATGGATATCGTTATAGTGTATTTGGAACCTTGTTTGGCAGTATTTCATATTCCGCCCGATTTGGTACCGCTTGCGCTCCTTCGTCCTTTTTCGGGGACAGCTTCTCTTGGCGTGACGACCGACATTCTATCACGATACGGTGCAGATTCTCTTTTGGGACTGATGGCATCGACCGCGATGGGAAGTACCGATACGACATTTTATATCGTAAGTGTTTATTTTGGTGCGATCGGGATAATGCGTGCGCGATATGCTCCGTTCGTTGGTGTATGTGGCGATATCATAGGGTTTCTGCTTTCTGTATGGAGCTGTCGCATCGTATTTGGATGATCTCTTCTTGTGGCAATTTCACGTATCGAGAATAGACTACAATATGATTCCTGATACGTGAGGAGGAATACGATGGTAAAGATCGCGGTTGTCGGCGGCGGTTGGTCGGGATGTGCGGCGGCTCTTGCGGCGGCGAAAGCAGGGGCTGAGGTAATACTCTTTGAACGTACGGATATGCTCTTGGGAACGGGATTGGTCGGTGGTATTTTTCGTAATAACGGACGATATACGGCGGCTGAAGAGTCGATTGTTCTTGGGGCAAATGAGCTGTTTGAGTTGATGGATACTTACAGTCGGCATAGGGGAGTCGACTTTCCGGGACATAGGCATGCTTCGCTTTATGATGTGACACGGATAGAGGCTGGTGTACGTGCACTTCTTGCTCGATATGGTATTACTGTTAAGCTGAGAACTCGCATACGAGATATCGAAAAATATGGCGGGGAAATACGTGCTGTCATTGATGATGAGGGTGTGGTATATCCGTGTGATGCATATGTTGATGCAAGCGGAACGGCAGGCCCGATGGGAAATTGTCTGAGATATGGCAATGGTTGTGCGATGTGCATCATGCGTTGTCCTTCATTCGGTCCGCGTGTCAGTATGGCAGAACGTGCAAATGTCGTTGAGAGAAACAGTGAGAAAGCGGACGGTTCTTTCGGTGCGATGAGCGGGTCGTGTAAGATAAAAAAAGACAGTCTGTCTCCTGATGTTTGTGAGGAGTTAGAGCGAGTCGGCATCTTGGTCATACCATTACCGCCCGCGGTGCGTCAGCAAGCTAAATTGGGTAAAAAGGCGTGCAGTCAATATGCACTCAATGCATTTGCCGATAATCTTGTTGTACTTGATACGGGACACGCGAAAATCATGACGCCGTATATGGATATAAAACTTCTCCGTCAAATTGAGGGGTTCGAGAAAGCACGCTACGAAGATCCGTATGCGGGCGGGTATGGTAACTCGATACGATATATCGGCATTGCTTCTTGTGGGGACGATATGCGTGCCGAAGGAGTGCAGAACTTGTTCTGTGCAGGGGAGAAGTCTGCGCCGATCGTCGGTCATACAGAAGCGATCGTGACAGGAAGTTTGGCAGGACATAATGCTGTACGATGTGTGCTTGATATGACGTATCTTGTGTTACCTGCTACGCTTGCGGTCGGTGATTTTATTTCATTTGCACATCGGCGTATGGAAGAAGAGGGCGGTATGAAGATGCGATATACGTTCTCGGGCTCTGTTTATTTTGAGAGAATGAAACAAAAAGGATTGTATACAACAGACGCGTCTGCTATATGTAAGCGAGTGGAAGAGAGTGGTTTGAGCCAAATATTTGCACGGTGCTTGGTATAGGAGGCGGAATATGAGAATATTAAAAGAGCATTGTATCGATGTGAATTCAGAGTATTGTCCGTGCATATTGGCAGAGATGAATCACTGTATGATGTGTAGTCAATTGCAAGGCAAAGGAAGCTGTACGTGTGAATGGAATGGGACTTGTGTTCTGTATGAGAAGCATTGGAACGGTGAGCGTACAAGACCGCAGAAACGTATCGAGGAAGTGTCGTCTTTCTCTTCGGTCGAGACGGTTGGCGATAAGACGGTCGTTATATCGTTTGATGTGTCGGAAGCGTTGGCACATATGCTGAATAAAGTAGGTTCGTTCGTATTCCTGCGCAGAAAGGATGATGATCAGTTTTATCATTTTCCTGTCGGTGTAATGTCGGTCGATCATACGTCGATAACGGTCGCTATCGAAGCAGTCGGTACAAAGTCAAAAAGGCTTTTAGAAGATACATCTGCCGAGATCATTGTGCGTGGGCCGTATTATAACGGAATGTTCGGGCAGCCATGGCTTACGACGATCAGAGGCGAGAGCGTGCTTCTTGTTGCGGGCGGTATCGGGCAAGCGCCGCTTCTTCCTGTTGCGAGAGAACTTGTGCAAGGCGAGAATCATATTACCGCGATTCTTGCGGGCGGAAAGGTCGGTGTGATATTTGTCGGTGAAGAACTTCGCAAGATGGGGATCGATGTAATAGAAGTATCTTCTTTGCGTCAAGAAGGAATGCCGCTATTACGAAAAAAATTAAAAAAAGGTGTAGATTTTATCGCTAGTTGCGGTTCTGATAATCAGCATTGTGGTATAATATCGGTATTACATGAGATGAAATTAGATCTGCCAATGGCGGCAACGAATAATGCTGTCATGTGTTGCGGCGAAGGGATTTGCGGAAGTTGTCACCATAAGATGAAAGATGGTCGTGTGGTGAAGTTGTGCAAAGTGCAGGCAGATTTTCGAGAATTGGAACAAGATTAGTCTAAGAATGGAGAAACATGATGCAGGAAGAAAGATTGCAAAAAGTAATTAGCAGAGCCGGAGTTGCTTCGCGCCGTCAAGCGGAAGAGCTGATCTTGGCAGGGAAAGTAAAAGTAAACGAACAGGTCGTAACCGAGTTGGGTGTCAAAGTATCGTCTAGAGATAAAGTGAAGGTAGACGGGAAGTTGATCCGTAGAGAAAATCCCGTCTATCTTTTGTTTTATAAACCCAAAGGTGTTATTACAACGACAAAAGATGAACGCGGTCGTAAAACGGTACTTGACTATCTTCCGCGCGTAAAAGAACGTGTATACCCTGTCGGTCGTCTTGATTACAATACGGAGGGTCTGCTTGTGTTGACGAATGATGGTCATTTGACAAACAAGATGATCCATCCGCGGTATGAATTGAAAAAGGTATATCGTGCTCGTATCGAAGGCATGGCAACGGAAGAAGCTCTTGATAAACTTCGTGTCGGTGTTGAGTTGGAAGACGGTATGACGTCTCCTGCGCTTGTACAGAAGTTAGAGTATGAACCGATGCGTGATTATACGGTGATAGAGATCACGATCCACGAAGGCCGTAATCGTCAGGTACGCCGTATGTGCGAAGCGATCGGACATCCCGTACTTCAACTGAAACGTACACAAGTGGGAAACTTGACTTTGGAAGGATTGCGTCGCGGTCAATCGCGCGAATTAACGAAAGAAGAATTGCGTGAATTGAAAGCCCTTCTTCGCCAAGATAAAAACGATGAGTCGGATGATTCGGCAGAGAAATCTACCAAAACAAAAAAACCGATGAAATCGATGCAACCGAAAAGAACGAGGAAGTAAGAGATGGGTAAGATTATTGTAGTCGGTGGCGGTGCGGCAGGCATGCTCGCTGCATATTCGGCAGCATCATACGGTGCGGAAGTATTGCTATTGGAAAAAATGAACGGTGTCGGTAAGAAGATCCGTATTACGGGAAAAGGTCGTTGTAATATCACAAACAACGCCGATATCAAAGGATGTATTGCCAATATCCCGGGGAACGGTGCGTTTCTTCACAGTGCGTTTTATCAATTCTTCAATGAGGATATCATTCGTTTGTTGGAAGAATTCGGCGTAGAAACGAAAGTAGAACGCGGTGGACGTGTATTTCCTGTCAGTGACCAAGCGATCGATGTTGTCAACGCACTTCAGCGTATGGTAATTGCGATGGGCGGGCGGATACAGACCGATACAAAGGTAAAGTCTCTCGTAGTAGAAGCTGGTGCGGTGAAAGGAGTACGTCTTGATTCGGGCGATATACTGGATGCCGATGCCGTTATCGTAACGACAGGTGGTGCGTCGTATCCGGGGACAGGTTCGAGCGGTGATGGATATCGCATGGCAAAAGATGTCGGTCATACGATCGTTCCGCTTACGCCGTCGCTCGTTCCGCTCGAGATTGAAGAAGATTGGATACAAGACTTGCAAGGCTTATCACTTCGCAATGTCAGCGTTGTTGCGTATGCAGATGACACTAAGATCGATTCTGATTTCGGCGAAATGCTATTCACGCATTTTGGTGTATCAGGTCCTATCGTACTGTCGATGAGTCGTAAGATAGCACTTTGTTTGGAAGAAAAACAAGATGTCGTTCTTTCGCTTGACTTAAAACCAGCGTTATCGGAAGAACAGCTCGATAGACGTGTACAGCGCGATTTCGAAAAATATCTTCGCAAACAGGTAAAAAACGCTCTCAATGATCTTTTGCCGCAAAAATTGATACCTGTTGTGATCGATCTGGCATATCTTGATGAGGAAAAGCCTATCCATCAAGTGACGAAGGAAGAACGCTTGCGTCTTGTACATACGATCAAGCATATAGAGATGACCGTTACCAAAACGCGCCCGATGGCAGAAGCGATCGTGACGGCGGGCGGTGTCTCGACGAAAGAAGTCAATCCCAAGACGATGGCATCACGTATCGTAAACGGATTATACTTTGCAGGCGAAGTGCTTGATATTGATGGATATACGGGCGGATTTAATTTGCAGGCCGCTTTTTCGACAGGGTATAGTGCGGGAAAAGCCGCGGCAGAATCGTTGTTATAAAATCAGTCTCTGTTTGCTCATACTATCGCTAAGGGGGCTGAGCGTATGGGTAGACACGGACGAGAAGAATTTGACAGTCGTGTTTTGATTTTTCTTTGCAAAGGAATGTTGTTTTTATTAGTGGTCGTACAGCTTCTTTTTCTACATGATGATATTCGTCAAGAATTATCGCTTGTCGATCGATTGGAAGGGATTCCATTGGTCGACGGACGGATCGACGAACGATCATTGTCGGAAAAGATTCTGGCGACCATTTTGCCATTATGGGCAGGAAAATAATATCTGTCAGAGAAATTATATAAGATAACCTTTAATGGAAGGACGAATCAATATGCAAGAGTGGCATACTATCAAATCGGCAAAAAATTTGACAGGCGTTATCGAGATACCCGGTGATAAATCGATCTCGCATCGCAGTATCATGTTTGCCGCTTTATCGAATACAGAAGTAACGATCACAAATTTCTTGGAAGGGGAAGATTGCCTTTCTACGATCGATTGTTTTCGTAAACTCGGCACTACGATCACGCGTGGTGATGGTACAGTGACTGTAAAAGGAAACGGTCTGCACGGACTTGTTGAGCCTACTGAGGTGCTTGATGCAGGAAATTCGGGAACGACGCTTCGTTTAATGATGGGTATCATGGCAGCACAGCCGTTCTTTACGGTATTTTCGGGTGATAGCTCTCTTTCGAAACGCCCGATGGGCCGTGTTATTCAGCCTCTTACGCAGATGGGGGCGCAAATACGAGCACGTGCCAACGACCGCAATTTGCCGTTGGCTATCATGCCATCCGATGGGCTTAAGGCAGTCGCATATCAGTCGCCTGTTGCCAGCGCGCAAGTCAAGTCTGCTATCTTGTTGGCAGGTCTTTGTGCAGGCGTTCCCGCCAGCGTGAACGAACCGCACATCTCTCGCGACCATACCGAAAAAATGCTCGAAACGTTTGGTGTAGAAGTCAAACGTGAAGGAACTTGCGTGACGCTCGGTGATATCCCAGCAGAATTAACGGCACCTGCGATGATAGAAGTGCCCGGCGATATCAGCTCGGCTGCTTTTTGGATGGTAGCAGGTTCTATCTGCCCGAACAGTGAGATCGTGCTGAAAAATGTCGGTATGAATCCGACTCGCACAGGTATCTATGATGCACTTATCGAGATGGGAGCAGATATCACCTGCGAAAATGAACGCATGAGCGGAGCGGAGCCCGTGGCAGACCTTCGTGTACGTTCTGCGCAGCTTCATGGCATCACGCTTCGTGAAGAAGATATTCCTCGTCTTATTGATGAAATCCCGATCCTTGCTGTTGCGGCTATGTTTGCAGAAGGCAAGACTGTCATCAAAGGTGCGGGCGAACTGCGCGTGAAAGAAACAGACCGCATCAAAGCAATTTGTGCAGAGTTCACAAAAATGGGTGCTGTGATAGAAGAACTTTCTGATGGTATGATCATCACAGGCGGTGCACCGCTTCATACAGCTGATTGTGATTCGTATGGTGATCATCGTATTGCGATGGCACTTGCGATAGCAGGAACGGCTGCTGAAGGTGTCAGAATCGAAGACGCACATTGTGCCGATATCTCTTATCCGACATTCTATCAAGATCTTGCCCGTATCGGTTCGGTAAAAATCGCCCTTGCGATAGACGGACCTGCTGGGGCAGGTAAAAGCACGATCGCCAAACAGGTGGCTAAACGTCTTGGGTATGTCTATGTTGATACGGGAGCGATGTTCCGTGTAGTAGCTTGGAAAGCGATCCAAGAGAATACACGCGATACGGATGAGATCGGACGACTTGCGCAGACGATACAGCTTAAAATGACGTATGAAGACGGTAATTTGGAAGTATTCGCTGATGGCACTGATGTAACGAATGCGATCCGCACACCTGAAGTAACGGCTCTTGTGCCGACGGTCGCGCAGATCCCCGCGGTGCGTCACAGCCTTCTTCTGATGCAGCGTCAAATGGCGGCAGAAGGTGGTATCGTGATGGATGGTCGTGATATCGGGACGAATGTATTACCGAATGCCGAACTCAAGATATATATGACGGCTTCTATCGAAGAGCGTGCACATCGTCGTTATCTCGAGCTTGTAGCCAAAGGATATGAAGTCGATATCAAAGCACTCGAACACGAGATCGCAGAACGCGACCGCATGGATATGGAACGCGAGATCGCGCCGTTGGTACAAGCTGAAGACGCGATCTACCTCGATACGACGTCTTTGTCTATCGAAGAAGTTATCCAAACGATATTAAGTTATACGCAGAGGGTATAAGTATGTTATATGGCTTTTTAAAGGGCATTTTGCCTACAATGTTTAGAATCATTTATCGTGCCGAAGTACACGGCCAAGAAAACGTCCCGAAAGAAGGCGGAGCTATCATTGCCGCCAATCATATCAGCTTGTGGGACCCGCCGTTTGTTGGCGCGTTTTGTCCGCGACGCGTATCGTTCATGGCGAAAAAAGAACTGTTTGAGAACTCTGTTTTCTCATCTATCATTACGAGTTTGGGTGCATTCCCTGTCAATCGTGGTGCGGCAGACCGTAATGCTATCAAGACTGCGCTTACCGTTCTCGGTGAAGGAAAATGTCTTGGTTTGTTCCCCGAAGGAACCAGAAGTAAAAACGGTAAATTGGGCGAGCCTGAGGCCGGTATCGGCTTGATCGCATATAAGGCTAATGTACCGATCGTACCTGTTGCTATTACAGGCACAAACGGAAAAGGTCTGTTCCCGAAATTCACGATCCGTTTCGGCAAACCGATCCCTGCAGGTGATCCAAAAGATAAAAAATTGATGACAACTCTTCCGACGCAGATCATGACAGAGATTCAGAAACTGCTCGATGAAGAACAGGCAGGGAGATGATCATGATGGAAATTATTCTCGCGGAACATAGAGGATTTTGCTATGGCGTAACACGTGCGGTACAGTTGGCCGAATCGTCTCTCGGTCAAGCTGCGCCGATCTGTACGCTCGGTCCTATCATCCATAATCCGCAGATGGTAGAGCATTTAAAACAAAACGGTATCGGCAAAGTTGAATCGCTAGATGAAATGGAGCAAGGCACCATCGTTATTCGTTCTCATGGTGTAGGTCCACAAGTCTATCAAGCAGCGGCTGATAAAAATTTGACGATCGTTGATGCGACATGTCCACACGTAAAAAAAGCACAACAATCGGCAAAAGCGCTTCTTGAGACAAATGATTATGTTGTAGTGATCGGAGAGAAAAAGCATCCCGAAGTAAAAAGCATTTTTGAATGGTCGAATCAAAAAGCATACGTTGTAGAGACCGTTGAAGAGGCAGAAACTTTGCCGAATGCAGAGCGTATCGGGGTCGTTTCGCAGACGACGTTTGCAGGACGTGATTTTGATCGTATCACAGAGGTATTGGCGACTAAATGCAATGAACTCGAAGTAAAACGTACGATCTGTACGGCGACAGAACTTCGCCAAAAAGCGGCTGTTGAGCTAGCGGAGAAGGTCGATATCATGATCGTTATCGGCGGTAAAAACAGCGCGAATACGACCAGATTGGCCGAACTTTGTACCAAAACGGGTTGTGATACAAAACATATCGAAACAGCAAGTGAATTGAAACCGGAATGGTTTTTTGAAAAAACAAGAGCAGGTATCACGGCTGGTGCATCGACACCGGGCTGGATCATTGAGGAGGTAGCTAAAAAAATGGAAACATTTGAATCTGCATTTGATGTGGAAATGAAAGAATTGAGAAAAGGCGAATTGGTCGAAGGTACGGTCATCAGCATCCGCAAAGATGGTATCTTCGTTGATGTCGGATACAAATCGGAAGGTTTTGTTCCTGCACAGGAAGTTGCTTCTCCGACGCCTGACGACCTTCATTCGGTCGTAGCTATCGGTGACACGATCAGCATGATCGTTGAATCGGCAAAAGAAAACATGGATGGGGTTGTTGTTCTTTCGAAACGCAAAGCTGACCAGCGCGAAGTAGTAGCAAATATTGTTCGTGCATTCGAAAGCGGCGAACTTGTAACAGGTAAAGGTGTAGAAGAAGTTAAAGGCGGTCTTCGCGTTGATGTATGCGGTCTTCGCGGTTTCATCCCTGCATCGCATCTTGACATTCGCCAAACGAAAGATATCGCACAATACGTTGGTCAGACAATGGAACTTAAGATCATTGAAATGGATATGAAGAAAAACCGTATCGTATTGTCGCGCCGTGTTCTTCTCGAAAAAGCTGCTGCCGAAGTGAAAAAATTGGCATTTGAACGCATCCATGTCGGTGATATCTTGACGGCTAAAGTATTGGAAGAAGTCAAGGGTGGTCTCCGTGTTGATGTATATGGTGTACGTGGTTTTATCCCTGCGTCCCAGATCGATGTACAGATGGTAAAAGGCCTTCGTCAATACATTGGTCAAGAGCTTGAGCTTGAGATCATCGAAGCAGATGAAAAGAAAGGTCGCGTTGTATTGTCACGTCGTGTTCTTCTTGAAAGAGCAATTGCAAAAGCAGAACAAGAAGCACTCGATCGTATCCACCTCGGTGACGTTGTGGAAGGTACGGTCCGCCGTATTCAAGATTATGGTGTATTCGTTGATATCGGTGGTGTTGATGCACTTCTCCATGTATCCGATATGGCTTGGGAAAAAGTTAAACATCCGTCTCAGCTTTTCAAAGTGGGCGATGCAGTAAAAGCAGTTATCGTGAAATTCGATGCAGAAGAAAAACGTATCGGTCTCAGCTTGAAAAAATTGATCCGCGATCCGTGGCTCGATAAAGCAGATACTGTCAAAGAAGGTACAGTCGTTGTCGGTACGGTCGCTAAATTGACTAACTTCGGTGCATTCGTTAAAATTGCAGACGACTTAGAAGGCTTGGTACGTATGGCTGAGATATCCGAACGCCATATCAAAAAAGCAGAAGAAGCATTGTCCGTAGGTCAAGAAGTAAAAGTAAAAATTTTGACGATCGACAAACGTAATAAAAAAATCGCACTCAGCATTCGTCAGGTACAACAGGATGCAGAACGTGCTGAATACAAAGCATACATGAAAGAACAAGAAGATAAAAATGTAGCATTCGGTAACCAGCTCGGCGATCTGCTCAAAGATTTCGAAGTATAAGAATACAAAAAGACAGCATGCGATTCGTATGCTGTCTTTTTGTTTGTATAGGAAACGTCGCCATAGTGGCAGGGTTCCGTAAAACTTATAGCTATGAGAAAAAAGAAACTCCCAATGTGCTAAAAAATGAAGCTTATTAGAAGAACGTTAAAATGATGCAATATCGATATGATAATCACTCCTTATGTCAATTCTCGATTGTCAATATAAAAAGATTACTTCCGATAATTTAACATTATCGGAAGTAACGGAGGATTTTTAAGAATCTTATGTTAGATTACTCGATAAAGTTATCGTTTGGTTGACTGATTTTTCATGATTTCACTCTAATGAAATGAGCGTATCTAAAAAGCGGGAGAATGAGTATGAGCAAAGTGAATGACAGTAACAAGTTGGCAATCCAGATGCTGATCTCCATGGTTTCCGGTATTCTTGCTGGACTTCTGTTCATGGCAGGTCGTGAGTATTTCGGTGCGGACAGCCGTGTCTGGACCCTGACCAACAACATCCTGTTCCAGGACATCACCGCCAAGGGCGCGGAGAGCGCCATCGGCCTGTTCTACATCGGCGGTCAGCTGTTCATCCGCTCGCTGCAGCTGATCATCGTCCCCATGGTCTTCTGCTCTGTGGTCATGGCCATCAGCGAGATCAGTGAGGCCTCCACCCTTGGCCGCGTCTCCGCCAAGACCATCGGCTGGTTCATGATGACCAGCTCCATCGCCCTGATCGTTGCCGGCACCGTTGCGCTGCTGTTCTTCAAGGCGGGGCTGTTCAATGTGCATATCGAGGGCGTTTCTGCCACCACCGGTTCCACCGGCTCCAATCCGCTGCTGGTGATCCTGAACATCGTCCCCAGCAACATCGGCTCCACCCTCAGCGTCAACAA
>JAFPBC010000275.1 GCA_017390595.1 Selenomonadales bacterium
AACCGAGCATGGTACGCGAAATTTTGGAAGCAGGCGCACAGAAAGCACGTGTCGTTGCCGAAGCTACGATGGCAGATGTAAAAGCTGCAATGCACTTGTAAGAGATGTCCTATCAGTTAAAGCTGGAAGTGTTCGAAGGGCCGTTGGCTCTTCTGATGCATTTGATCGAAAAAAGTCAGATAGATATTTATGATATTCCGATCGCAGAGATCACGGAGCAATATCTTGCGTATCTTAAGCAGATGGAAGAGGTCGATCTGGAGATCGCAAGTGAGTTCCTTGTGATGGCGGCGACGCTTCTTCAGATCAAGTCGAGAATGCTTTTGCCGAAGAAAAAGGCGGAAGACGATACGGTGGAAGAAGACCCGCGTGATGAACTTGTTGCACGTCTTTTGGAATACAAGCGGTATCAAGAAGTAAGTCGCGCGTTGAGCGATATGGCTGAGGCAAGACGACTCTTTTTTGGACGAAGTCCGCTTGAATTGCCGCGCAGACAGGAGCCGTACCCGCAAGGTATGACGACTGATAAGCTTGTGATGGCTTTTATGGCTGTATGGGAAAGCAAGCAGGCAGAAGAAGATTTTGTCGTGGTGCGCGGCGAGACTGTCACGGTGCAGGATAAGATGGGTGATATTCTCTATCTATTGCGTAAGTGCGGTAAAACGATGGAGTTTCGCGAGACGCTTATTCGTGCACGCAATCGCGACGAGATGATAGCTTCGTTTTTGGCGATATTAGAGCTATTGAAGCTCAATAAAATACGTGCCGAACAAGAACAAGGCTCTGAGACGATCATGATTTCTTTGGTTGAAGGGGATAGTGAACCATGTTTTACGAACATCTCAAAGGAAATATAGAAGCCGTCTTATTTGCGGCAGGACAACCTGTCACCGAAGTACAGCTTGCAGAGATGTTATCTGTTGAAAAAGAGCATATTCGTATCCTTTTGGCTCAAATGAAATCGGAGATGGAAGATGCAAACAGAGGATTGACGATACTGGAGGTAGCGGGCGGATATCAGCTGTGTACGAAGGCCGAGTTTGCCGAGACGGTAGCTCGCCTTGCAGAAGTACAGCCGAATCGCTTGTCAAAGGCGGCACTTGAGACGCTGTCGGTCATTGCCTTCAAGCAACCGATCACGAGGGCGGAGATCGAGGAGATCCGCGGTGTACAAGTCGATCGCGTGTTACAGAATCTTATCGATAAAGAATTGATAAAAGAGTTGGGACGTAAAGAAGTTATCGGGCGACCTATCCTTTATGGTACAACGGAAGTGTTTCTGAATTGTTTTGGGATGGATTCGCTGTCGGATCTACCGCCGCTTCCTGATGAATGATGATAAAATACCGAATGTCGTAATGGCATTCGGTATTTTTGTATATTGGGGTAAAAAGTTTGCCATACTAACGAAAAACGATGGTGGGCTTATCTATGTATATCTTGATTATCTTGGTTATTTTATTTGTAGGGACATGGTTTTTGCCGTTTGTTGTACATATTGGTGTGAAGGTAGTTCAATTTTATTTTAAGGTTGACTTGGTGATAACAGTATTCGGACGAATGATATTTGAGCGAAGGTGGCAGGGAGATTGGCTTG
>JAFPBC010000037.1 GCA_017390595.1 Selenomonadales bacterium
GATGGTACGGCGAAGAAGCATGACGTCTTCTACCGTGGCACCACCGCCGATGAAGCCTGTGGAGGTCTTGACGAAGTCTGCGCCTGCTTCGATAACGCACTCGGTCGCGCGCACTTTTTCTTCGTCGGTGAGCTGGCTCGTCTCGATGATGACTTTTACCTTAGCTTCGTCCGATGCCTCGACGACGGCGCGGATGTCGGCTGTGACGGCATCCCACATACCCGATTTGATAGCGCCGACGTTTATGACCATGTCGATCTCGTCTGCCTTGTTTTCGACGGCATCTTTCGTTTCGGCGACTTTTACCGCGGTCGTAGCACTGCCGAGCGGGAAGCCGATGACGGTCGCGACGTTGACGCCCGTACCTGCCAGCTGATTGGCGGCAAGTCCGACATAGCAAGGCGGTACGCAGACGGCGGCGAACTTATGCTCGGCGGCTTCTTCGCAGAGACGGACGATGTCGGTGACGGATGTGGTGGGTTTTAAGATGGTGTGGTCGATATATGTGCTCAAGTTTCGCATGGAAATCTCTCCTTCGTTGTGTAGTATCTTTATTCTACCACAATCCTGCGTCTGCCGTACAGTACGCGGTGTTATTCGTCCGCCATCGCGTCGGTACGGAGGTAGTCGAGGAGCGCGCAGATCTCGCTCGTTTTTTCGAGAAGCTCACGATTCTGTTCGATGAGTATGTCTTGACGGCGGAGCGTTTCGGTGAGGAGGTTTTTGACGAGGAGGTTGTTTTCGGAGACGCCCGTAAGGAGCGTTTTGGCCATTTTTTCAAGGCTTGCCATGAAGTATCCCCTTTCTGTGAAAAAAGCGGTTCTCAATGAGAGCCGACTTGCGGTATAATATGATTTAGGGAAAAATTTTGTGCTTGAAACGGAGAACGAAGATGAGTATTTTCAAAGCGTGTGATATCAGAGGAATAGCAGACCGAGACTTGACGAATGACGTGGCGACGGCCATCGCGCGTGCGCTCGGCGTGAAGCTGACGGGCAAGACGGTCGTTGTCGGCGGTGATATTCGCCATTCGACTCCGCGCCTGAAGGACATCATGGTGCGTGAGCTGACGGAAAGCGGTTGTCACGTGAAGGATATCGGCATCGTGGCGACGCCTGTGTTTTATTATGCCATCGATACGCTCGGTGCGGACGGCGGTATCATGGTGACGGCTTCGCATAATTCCGCGCCGAATAACGGCTTTAAGATGGTGTTCGGCTCTGCGCCCATTACGGAAGAGGATGTGCAGGAGGTGCGCCGTATGACGGAAGCGGGCGAAGTCGTGCGTGCGGAAGGTACGTGCGAGGAGGTCGCGGTCATCGAATCGTATCAAACGGCGATGGCAGGTCTTGCCGCGCGCGGTAAGATGAAAGTCGTCATCGATGCGGGCGGTGGCGCGACGAGCCGTATCGCGCCCGAGTTGTTCCGCCGATGCGGATACGATGTGGTAGAGCTTTTCTGCGATGTCGACCCCGACTTTTCGAATCGTCCGCCCGACCCGTCTATCCCTGCGAATCTTGCGCTTCTCGGTGAGGCGGTACGCGCGCACGGCGCGCAGCTCGGTATCGGATTCGACGGTGACGGCGACCGTGCGGGCTTCGTCGATGAGACGGGACGCGCGATCGACAACGATAAGATGCTCGTCCTTTTGGCGGAGGAGTTCCTCGCGAAGGAAAAAGGCGCGGTCATCTACGATGCGAAATGCTCGATGCTCGTGCCCGAAGGGATCCGTAAGGCGGGCGGTCGTGCAGTGATGGCACGCGCGGGCCATACGTTCTGCAAGTCGGCTTTTCAACGGGAAAATGCCGTATTCGCAGGCGAGCTGAGCGGGCATTTCTTCTTCCGCGAGCTCGGTCACGACGATGGGATGTTCGCAGGTCTCAAGATGTGCGAGATCGTCGAAAAACACGGCTCGCTCGCGAAGATGGCAGACAGACTGCCGAGCTATATCCTGACGGACGAATACCGTGTGAAGGCAGACGACTACGATATGCCAAAGACGCTCGATGATATTGCCGAGAGACTCGCAGACTATCAGCCGAACAGGATAGACGGCGTGCGTATCGAGACGGAGGACGGCTGGGGCATGGTGCGTGCTTCGGTGACGC
>JAFPBC010000276.1 GCA_017390595.1 Selenomonadales bacterium
GATCTTACCGCCCAAGAGGAAGATGGCTTTTTTGGCTTCGTCGACTTCTTCTTGGCATTTCGCGCCCTTCATGGCGAGAAGGACACCGCCGACTTTGACAAACGGCAAGCACCATTCCGCAAGGCGATAGAGTCTTGCGACGGCACGGCTGACGGCAACGTCGTACGAATCGCGGTGGGCGCTGTCGCGTCCCGCATCTTCGGCTCTCGCATGGACGAGCAGAGCTTTTCTGCCGCACAGTTTGAGCGTCTCGTCAAGGAATGTGAGACGTTTTTTGAGGGAGTCGAGCAGTGTGATATCAAGATGCGGCTGATAGATGGCGAGCGGTACACCGGGGAATCCCGCGCCTGTGCCGACGTCGATGACACGCGCGCCTTCGGCGAAGTATTTTTCGTCGTAGACGGTGAGCGAGTCTATCATATGCTTGAGTGCGACTTCACGCGGCTCTGTGATGCCCGTGAGGTTCATCTTTTCGTTCCATTCAACGAGCGTACGGTAATATGTATCGAACGCATCGATACATTCGTCCGTCATCGAAAAGCCTTTTTCGTCTGCGTAGCGTTTCAGATAGTCCTTAAACATTCGCATCCCCCTGACGGCGCTGCTTTTCCAGATAGATGAGGAGCACCGTGATATCGGCAGGCGATACGCCCGAGATACGCGACGCCTGACCGACGGAGCGCGGACGGATATCGCTGAGTTTTTGCTGTGCTTCCTGTCTGAGACCGTCGAGTTTCATATAGTCGAGCGTATCGGGGAGCAATTTTTCTTCGAGTTTGCGTGCTTTTTCAACTTGCTCGAGCTGTTTTTGGATATAGCCGTCATATTTGGCTTCGATCTCTATCTGCATACCGACTTCTTTTGCGACCGGCGGAAGCTCGAATGCTTCTTCGAGCATCGCATACGTCAGTTCGGGACGACGAAGGAGGTCGTACATTGGCTGACCGCTTCTGAGTTCCGCAGAACCGAGTGCGCGGAGTTTTTCCTGCGTTTCGGCTGTCGGCGATACTTTTCTGTTTTTGAGATATTCCGTCATTTCGGCGATGGCGGCTTTTTTCGCGGTGAATCGTTCCCATCTGTCGTCTTTGACGAGGCCTATCTTGCGACCAATTTCCGTCAGACGCATATCCGCGTTGTCCTGACGAAGGATAAGGCGATATTCGGCACGCGACGTCATCATGCGGTACGGTTCGTTCGTGCCTTTGGTAACGAGGTCGTCGATGAGAACACCGATATACGCATCGGAGCGTGATAAGATGAGCGGATCTTTGCCGTCTAAGAGAAGTGCGGCGTTGATCCCTGCGATGAGGCCTTGTGCCGCGGCTTCTTCGTAGCCCGAGGTGCCGTTCGACTGACCTGCCGAGAAGAGGCCGTGTACGGTTTTGAATTCAAGCGACGGTTTGAGCTGTGTCGGGTCGAAGCAGTCGTATTCGATAGCATACGCAGGGCGCATGATCTCTACGTTTTCAAGACCCGGGATGGTACGAAGGAATGCGTACTGTACGTCCATCGGAAGGCTTGTCGACATACCTTGCACGTACATTTCGTTCGTGTCGAGACCTTCGGGCTCAATAAAGAGCTGATGCGACGTTTTTTCGGCGAAACGTACGATCTTCGTTTCGATGGCAGGGCAATAACGC
>JAFPBC010000277.1 GCA_017390595.1 Selenomonadales bacterium
AGCTCGGTATCGAGATCGGTACGGTAGACGAAATTTATGAAAAAGCAGACTTCATCACGCTCCATATGCCGAAAACGCCGCAGACGAAAGGCATGATCGGCGCGGAAGCTATCGCAAAAATGAAAGACGGCGTTCGCATCGTCAACTGCGCACGCGGTGGTATCATCGACGAAGCAGCTCTTGCAGAAGCACTCAAAAGCGGTAAAGTCGCAGGCGCGGCTATCGACGTATTCGACGGCGAACCGGTCAACATGGACAATCCGCTCCTCGATTGCGACAACATCGTCGTTACTCCGCATCTCGGCGCATCGACGAAAGAAGCACAGATCGGTGTCGCGGTAGACGTAGCTTACGGTGTCGTAGCGGCACTCAAAGGCGAACCTGTTATGACGGCAGTCAACATGGCACACGTTGCGCCGCACGTGATGAAACAGATCCGTCCGTTCTTCAGCCTCGCTGAACGTATGGGCTGTACGGCAGTCAACCTCGCCGAAGGCGCTATCAAAAACGTAGAAGTAGAATACACGGGCGAGATCACGCAGTACGACACGAAAATGCTCACGACTGCGGCTATCAAAGGTATGCTCAACCCGATCCTCAACGAAGATGTCAACTACGTCAATGCACCGGGCATGGCTGCACAGCGCAACATCAAAGTAAAAGAAGTAAAACTCAACGAAACACGCTCCTTCGCTAACCTCATCACGCTCAAAGTCGTATCCGAAAAAGGCACGCACACCATCCAGGGTACGCTCTTCGGCGATGAAGAACGTCTCGTCAGCATCGACGGTCAGCGCGTAGACGTTGACCCGCACGCACGCCTTCTCATCTGCCCGCACATCAACAGACCGGGCGTCATCGGTACGATCGGCTCGCTCCTCGGCGGCAAAGGCATCAACATCAGCGGTATGCAGGTCAGCAAAACGGAAGACCAAGGCACCAACATCATGGTACTCACGGTAGACAACGATGTACCGCAGGCTGTTATGGAAGAAGTCTTGGCGATCGATGGTATCTTCGGCGCGAAACTCGTTGACTTCCACGCACTCTAAGATAAACAAACCAAACTGCCGAAGGGATATCCCCCTCGGCAGTTTTACTTCGATCAGTTTCCTACTATTATATTAAGAAGAAAACGACTTCACAGGAGGAACCTCGTATGAAAAAACGTATCCTCGGCACGACAGGACTTGCTGTCACAGAGATCGGCTTCGGCGCGCTTCCGCTCCAGCGTTGTACGATGGAAGAAGCAGGCGTCGTCTTAAACGCAGTCCTTGACGCAGGCATCAACTTCATCGACACCGCGCGCGGATACACCGACAGCGAAGAAAAGATCGGCGCGCATATCGCACACCGCAGAAACGAATACTATCTTGCGACCAAGACAGTCAAACGGACGAAAGAAGAAGCGGCGGCAGAGCTTGCCACCAGCCTCAAGAACCTCAAGACAGACTACATCGACGTATACCAATTCCACAACGTCAAATATCAGTCCGACCTTGACGCCATCTTAGCCGAAGGCGGTGCGTACGAAGCCGCCGCCGAAGCCAAAGCCGCGGGCAAGATCCGTCATATCGGCATCACAGGTCACGACCCCGCGCTTATGGCAAAAGCCATCGCGACAGGCCTCTTCGAGACGGTACAAGTACCGTTCAACTTCATCGAACAAAACGCGCTCAAAGAACTCATCCCGCTCGCCGAAAAAATGAACATCGGCGTCATCGTCATGAAACCACTCGGAGGCGGACAGATACAGCAAAAATCCCGCTCGCTTCGATTCATCTTAGAGCATCCCATCACAGTCGCCATCCCCGGCATGGACGAAGTGAAGCAGATCGCCGAGAACATCGCCGCAAGCGAAGCAGAACCCTTGACCGGAGCCGAACTTGCCGAAATGCAGAAAGAAGCCGAAGAACTCGGCCCCAACTTTTGCCGTCGCTGTGCGTACTGCGCGCCGTGTACCGTCGGCATCGACATCGCGCAATGCTTTATCTTCCATCTGCAATACACCGCCTACGGTATGCAGGATAGTATCCCCGCGAGATACGCAGGACTTGACGTCAAGGCATCTGCCTGCATCGACTGCGGTGTGTGCGAGACGCGCTGTCCGTATGACATTCCGATCCGCGAGCGTCTTCGTCAGGTAGCGAAAGACTTGGGCTAAGCTCGACCGACGCATACCCGAACCTTGACGCGACCTTCGGATAAATGAGACAAAATACCGTGACCGCCCCGACTCCGACCATACTCAAAAATACGCCGACGATGAGCGTGCTTATGAGTGAAGACAGGGCGCGGTCTACGACCGCGAGGAACGACCCGACGAATAAAAACCCTGCCATCTGCGTCGCAAACAGCGGAGCGATGAGCGGGCGCGGGTCTATCTTCGTAACGAAATACCGCACA
>JAFPBC010000278.1 GCA_017390595.1 Selenomonadales bacterium
GATATCGACTGGCTCGGTTCTCTCGTCGTAGCAACGACGGAGGAACAAATGGAGACCCTCCAAGAGCATCTCGCAAGCGGCGAACAAAACGGTATCGAAGGACTTACGATCCTCTCTAAAGAAGAAGTCCTCCGTCGTGAGCCGAACCTCTCCGCAGATGTTCTCGGCGCACTCTGGGCACCGACAGCAGGCGTATGCTGGCCGTTCGGTCTTACCGTAGCATTCGCTGAATGTGCTATCCAAAACGGTGCAGAAGTCATCCGCGAATGTCAAGCAGAAGGCTTCCAGCTCGTTGACGGTGCGATCGCAGCCGTCGAAACGAACCTCGGCACGATCAAAACACGTTATGTCATCAATGCGGCAGGCATCTATGCAGACAAGATCAGCCACCTCGCAGGTGACGATACATTCACCATTCATCCGCGTAAAGGCGAATACATCTTATTCGATAAAATGGCATACCGCCACATGGTACGCGGCGTCGTATTCCCGACCCCTAGCAAAACGTCTAAAGGTATCCTCGTTTGCACGACGACCCACGGCAATACCTTCATCGGACCGAACGCACAAGACGGTGAAGACAAAGACGATACAGCCGTTACGATGCAGGGTATGAACGAGATCATCAACTCGGCTCGCCAGCTTCTGCCGAACATCCCGCTCGGCTCGGCTATCACCGAATTCAGCGGACTTCGTGCCGTATCGAGCACAGGTGACTTCATCCTCGGTCACTCCGCAAAAACAGAAGGCCTCATCCAAGCCGCAGGCATCCAGTCCCCGGGTCTTACGAGCGCACCTGCTATTGCAGAATACCTCGTCGGCCTTATCGCGGATAAAGAAAACCTTGCGAAAAAAGAAGACTGGAACGGCGTTCTGCCGAAAAAACCGATCTTCCATCGCATGAGCATGGCAGACCAAGCCGCACTCATCGCAGAGAACAATCTCTACGGTCGCGTTATCTGTCGCTGTGAAACGATCACAGAAGGAGAGATCGTAGAAGCGATCAACTCCCCGTGCGGCGCACGTACAGTAGACGGTGTCAAACGCAGAACACGCGCAGGTATGGGACGTTGCCAAGGCGGTTTCTGCGGCCCGCGTGTTACGCAGATCATCGCCCGCGAACTGAATATCCCTGTTTCTGCAGTACGCAAAGAACTCGTCAACTCGCAAATGTTCTATGAAAAAAATTCTGCCAACGAGGAGGACGCTTAAGATGCAAAACACTCTTTATGACGTAATCATCATCGGCGGCGGCCCCGCAGGCCTTTCCGCAGCATACAGCGCATACGAAAACGGCGCGAAAAAGATCCTCATCATCGAACGTGACCGCGAACTCGGTGGTATCCTCCAGCAGTGTATCCATAACGGATTCGGCCTCCATCACTTCAAAGAAGAACTCACAGGCCCCGGCTACGCGTACCGCTGTGCAGAGCTTATCAAAGGCAAAGAAGAGATCGAAGTCCTCATCGACACGATGGTACTTCTCATCACTCGCGATAAGACTGTTACCGCAGTCAGCCCCGAACATGGCCTCCTTAAACTCAAAGGTAAAACGATCATCCTTACGATGGGTTGCCGCGAACGCACACGCGGTGCCATCCGCATCCCGGGAGAACGTCCTGCAGGCGTATTCACCGCAGGTGCGGCACAACGTATGGTCAACATGGAAGGATACCTTCCCGGCCACAAGATCGTCATCCTCGGCAGCGGCGACATCGGCCTTATCATGGCACGCCGCATGAGCCTCGAAGGCTGCAAAGTACAAGCAGTCCTCGAAATCTGCCCATTCTCCAACGGTCTTACGCGCAACATCGTACAATGTCTCCACGACTACGATATTCCGCTTCATCTTTCGCATACTATTACGAAGATCCACGGTCGCGACCGCATCACAGGCATCACAGCCGCACAAGTCGATGACAAAATGCAGCCTATCCCCGGTACCGAATTTGACATCGAATGCGATACACTCCTTCTCTCCGTCGGCCTTATCCCCGAAAACGAGCTCTCGCAAGGCCTCGGTCTCGAGATGCATCCGCTGACGAACGGCCCGATCGTCGACCAGCGTCGTCACACCACCCTCGACGGCATCTTCGCCGCAGGTAACGTCGTACACGTACATGACCTCGTCGACTTCGTATCCGAAGAAGCAGAGATCGCAGGTAAATTCGCCGCATTCCATGCGCAGGCAACGCATCCGCCGATGCTCAGACGTGTCAACGTCAAAACAGGCGACGGCATCCGCACTTGCGTACCGCAACGCCTTTCGTTGCCGCCTGCAGGCGAAGACTCCAAACTCTTCATGCGTGTCGGCAAACCCGAACGCAAAGTCAAACTCGAAGTTAAATCGGGCGATACGGTCATCATGAGCAAAATGCTCCCTGTTGCCAAACCGAGCGAAATGATCGCTATCAATATCCCTGCAGAAAAAACAGCTACATTCGGTGGAGAGATCACAGTCTCCATCAATCGGGAGGTGTAACTCATGTCTGAAACGAAAATCCTCAACTGTATCGTCTGCCCGATGGGCTGTGAAATGACTGCTACCATCGAAGGCGGCACCGTCACGAATGTCACAGGCAACACCTGCCCACGCGGCGCAAAATACGCACAAGAAGAGATCACCGCCCCCAAACGCATGCTTACATCCACCGTACGCATCACAGGCGGACTCTTACCGCTTCTTCCTGTCGTATCGAAAAACCCGCTCCCGAAAGACAAAGTCCTCGCTTGTGCCGAACATCTTCGCACCATCACCGTAGAAGCACCGATCGCAGAAGGCGCAACCATCTGCGAAAACATCCTCGGTCTCGGTGTTGATATCGTAGCAAGCCGTGCTATGGACGTACACGCAGAATAAAACCAACCAAAAAGGGAAAGCTACCTCGGTAGCCTTCCCTTTTTTCATATCCAACTGTTACCAATAAATAGTAGACATTCAGAATCCTTTATGCTACAATGGATTTTGCACAACATATGCGCCCGTAGCTCAGTGGATAGAGCGCCGGCCTCCGGAGCCGGGTGCGGCAGTTCGACTCTGCCCGGGCGCGCCATATCGCACATACGCACGAACCGATAACGGTTCGTGTTTTTTTGTTTGTTAACAAAAAAGCAGACCCTCCATAGAGGATCTGCTTCTGCTTCTTATATTTTTCTGCCGCAATGGATGCAATACTCAGCCTCTGCAGGGATAGTGCCTCCGCACCATGGACAAGTTCCGTTATGTGTAGGTACTGTCTCATGCACTTCTTTCTCCATCCCGTCTTGCTTTCTGCCGCAATGGAGGCAATACTTCGAGTCAACAGGTATCTTCGCACCACAAGCTACACAAACACCGCTGACAGCCGTGTCTTCCGTCACATCGATCGCACCGTCTTCCAAGAGAACAGGTTCTTCTTTCTTTTTCTTGCGACCAAAAAGAAAGTATGGAATAAGTCCGATGATACCAAGCAAAAATACAGCAGCCGTCCAGGCAGCACGTGCCCCCATCGACACATCACGTTTTCCGCTGTCATAATAAACAAATCCTGCCATACAGATTCCCAACAACAATGCACCCGACATAAACATGCCTCCTCATAGGATGATTCTTTCATTTGGGTATAAAAAAACGGAGATGTTACTCTCCGTATCAATATCGTGGTGACGCGTATGGGATTCGAACCCATGTAGCCGCCGTGAAAGGGCGGTGTCTTAACCGCTTGACCAACGCGCCATATTAGAATGCAAATAGAATATATCATATTTCGACAATTCATGCAAGCAAAATATATAAAAACCGCAGAAAAATTTCTGCGGTAAATTCTCTGGCTCCTTGAGTAGGACTCGAACCTACGACCGATCGGTTAACAGCCGATTGCTCTACCTGCTGAGCTATCAAGGAATTTGACTACTCTTATATTTTACTTCATCACATGAAAAAATACAAGATATTTTCAATATTTCGGTAGGTATTTTTCGATAAACAGCTAATCCTAATAATAGAATATCTTATAAAGGAGTTCGTTATCTATGGATATGAGAATACAACAGTTAGCGGAAAATCTCATCCGCTATTCGACAGACCTCCAAGCAGGCGAAAAGATCTTGATCGAATGTTTCGACTGCGCTCATCCGCTTGCAGAAGCTCTCGTAGAAGAAGCGTACAAAGTCGGCGGTATCCCGTTCCTTGCACTCAAAAATAATCGTCTGACGC
>JAFPBC010000279.1 GCA_017390595.1 Selenomonadales bacterium
CCGCTTGTATCCCGATCGTATTGTTTACGTTTCGTGCAATCCTGCTTCTCTTGACAGAGATATCGATGTTTTGGACGAGCTCGGTTATCGTGCCGAAGAAGTCCAACCTGTCGATATGTTTCCGCAGACGAGCCATGTCGAAAGCGTGGCACTTCTCAGACGCAAACAATAAGCAGTTGCAAATAAAAATTACATAAAGAAAGAAGATGTGAAAAAATGTTTAGTAAGTTGAGCTTAGTTCAACGTATTATCGTTGGTCTCATCGTCGGTACCATCCTCGGTATTGCATTCCCGAGTGCAACAGGTATCGGCATCCTCGGTTCCCTCTTCGTAGGTGCATTGAAAGCGATCGCACCGGTATTGGTATTCGTATTGGTACTCGCTTCCGTTGCGAATGCGAAAAAAGGCGGCGGTCAGACGATGAGCCGTATCGTAGTCCTCTATTTGATCGGTACGCTCTCCGCATCGTTCCTCGCAGTATTCCTCTGCGAAGCAGTTCCTGTTACGCTTCCGCTCGGTGCAGCTGCTGCAGCTGAAGGCTTCAACGTAGCAAGCGACATTACGGACGTATTCAAAACGCTCCTTATGAACCTCGTTGCTAACCCGGTAGGTTCCATCGTGAACGCAAACTACCTCGGTATCTTGACTTGGGCTATCATTTTCGGTCTCGGTCTCAGAAAAGCAAACGACACGACGAAAAACTTCATGATGCACGTTTCCGACGCTGTATCGCAGGCTGTTCGTTGGGTCATCAACTGCGCTCCGTTCGGTATCATGGGCTTGGTATTCTCGACGGTTGCTGAAAATGGTCCGGAAGTATTCGTTGACTACGGTAAACTTCTCGTAGTATTGGTTGGTTGCATGGCGTTCGTTGCTCTCGTTGTAAATCCGCTTATCGTTTACACGCAGACCGGCAAAAACCCGTTCCCGCTCGTGTTCAAATGCCTCAAAGATTCCTTCATCCCGGCATTCTTCACGCGTAGCTCCGCAGCTAATATCCCTGTAAACATGCGTCTTTGCGAAGAGCTCGGCCTCGACAAAAACAACTACTCCGTATCGATTCCGCTCGGCGCAACGATCAACATGGCAGGTGCAGCTATCACGATCGCTGTTATGACGCTCGCTTGCGTTAACACGCTCGGTATGGAAGTTCCGTTCGCACTCAAACTCATCCTTTGCTTCATTTCTGCATTGTCGGCTTGTGGTGCATCCGGTGTAGCAGGCGGTTCGCTTCTCTTGATCCCGCTCAACTGCGCTCTCTTCGGTATCCCGAACGACATCGCAATGCAGGTCGTTGGTATCGGTTTCATCATCGGTGTTATCCAAGACTCCTGTGAAACGGGTCTCAACTCCTCGACTGACGTTGTATTCACGGCTGCTGCTGAAGAAGCTATGAAACGCAAATAAGAAAAGAAAAAGACTTATCTCGTAAGAGTTAAGTCTTTTTTATATGCAAAATAAAATCCTCTTACGCGCTCGGTAAGAGGATTTTTTTTGTGTTATTTCTTTTCTTTCGGCGGTGCGATCTCTTTTAAGACATCGTCAAGAGCTGCATCGAAAGCACCTTTTTTCGCTCTCAGGTTACTTGCGCGAGAATGATCGTCACGGCTCGTTTGAACATGAGTCAAAATTTTGTTCGGCGTAACGGCAAAAGCACGCATTCTGAGATTGGCACGATATTCATCATCATCGTCATCCATGATCGTTTCGGTCACAAGAAGAACGATCGTTTTATCTGCCTTACAATATGCGGCAAGATCAAACAATTCTTGTGTCTGGACCATTTTCTGCGGTTCTAAGAATCCGCGATCCATCCAGTACGAATAATATATATCCTGTGCTTGGTTACCGATAACGAGCTTGGCTGTCGGGAAATTCTTTTTAAATTCATTCTGCATCGTGCTGTAATAACGCGGGATAGAAAAATCGCTTGGTGCGTCGAGGATGACCGCGAGTGTTTCGCCCGGTGCGACCGATATGGGGGCTGCTTGCATCGTAGCGGGGAACAGACAGAATATCGCCGCAAGCAAGAAGCGGATTGCTTTTTGTAACATGATAAGTCACTCCTTTATGTAGATGTAACGTTATTATAACGCAAAATTAGTAAATTGTCATGAACAAAGGATGAAAAAGTTATCAGCAGAATAATCATTTTTTTGAATGAAAAGAAAGTGTAAACCGTAAATGAAAATCATAGGAGAAGAAACGCATCTTTAAAAAATACATATGTATATTAGTAAAAGACAATCATGATATATCTGCATATAGTAAGATAAAAGCATATCGGGAGTGTAACGTGGTTTTTTGCTTTGTAAGGGAGAGAAAATCGAGGAAAAAATACACAAAATATAAAAAGGATAAATATTCTGAACGGGATTAGAGTTTTGTTTGTTTTATTATGTTATTTGGCGATTATCTTAGAGAAAAGTAAGGGATATTCGCAGATATAGGCAATAATACATAAGAGAAATGCCAATCTAATCATGATCTCAATGGAGTAAATATGAACGAAAATGAATAAAAATAAGTAAAAAGCAGTAAAAAAACAGATTCGATGAAGAAAAAAACAAAAAATTGGTTGACAGTGTTAAGTATACAATATTATAATGTACTCAACGACAGCAAATGAAAAATCGAAGAACAAATTACAAAGATAAAATAAGAGAAAATGTAATTATTCAAATGATACATAAAATTGTTTTTCGGTGTTTCGGTTGCGGATCAGTTATAGGAATATTGGGGTGGAAATTATGTTCAAGGGGAATTATCGTTGGGTCTTAGGTTGGTTCGTATTCTTCATCACGTTCATAGGTTATATGGACCGTGTTAACTTGTCGGTTGCGACACCTGCTATCATGGGTGACTTCGGCTTCGACAAAATCCAAATGGGTTGGGTGCAGACAGCGTTCTTCGCGGGTTATGCAGCAATGCAGATCCCCGGTGGTATCATGGCTAACATGTTCGGCCATCGTAAAGTTGTCTGCGGTGCTATCACTTGGTGGTCGGCATTCACTGCACTCACCGCAGCTTGCTCGAGCTTCACGCCGTTCATCATCGTTCGTGCGATGTTCGGTCTTGGTGAAGGTCCTCTCTATCCGGCACTTGCTAACTTCAACTATCGTTGGTATCACAGAACAGAACGTGCTCGTGCATCTTCGTTCATGCTTGCAGGTTCGTTCGTTGGTCCGATCGTTGGACCGCCGGTAACAGTTGCTCTCATGGGTGCATGGGGCTGGCAGTCGGTATTCGTTATCTTCGGTCTTCTCGGTGTTGTGATCGCAGCGTTCTGGTGGTTCTTGACGAAAGAACGTCCGGAAGATTGCAAGTATATCAACAAAGAAGAACTTGCTTGGATCAAAGCCGGTACTGATGCAGCAGCATCCGGTGAAAAAGAAAAAACGCCGTGGGGCAAATTCTTCAAATCGGGTCAGTTCTGGGCAGTTGGTCTTCAGTACTTCTTTACAGACTATGTCATGTTCGTATACCTTGCATGGCTCCCGCTTTACTTGATGGAAGCACAAGGCTTC
>JAFPBC010000280.1 GCA_017390595.1 Selenomonadales bacterium
ATCATCGGCATTGCCCAAATTGGTTTTTGCCAGATTGGCACTGCTGAGATTGGCGGATATCAAAATCGTATCGTAAAAATCAACTTCTCGTAAGTCGGATCCGCTAAGGTCAGCTTGGGTAAGGTTTGTCTTTTCGAGTTTGGCATAACGCAGATCACATCTGCTCAAGTTGGCATTCGCAAGGTCGGCATGTGAAAAGTCGACAAAACACAAGTCTCTCTCGGATAAGTCGACACCTTGCAGCTTTGCATTACTTAAGTCAGCGCGTGTTCCGCATTGGCAGTCTGTTTTTAACCATAATTCATGCTCAGCTAATATTTCTTCCAATTCTTCCGTGGTAAATTGTCTCATCATACATTTCCTCCGTACAATTTTCGATACGGTATTGATTCTACTTATTTTCATTCAATACCTGTCTAAATATCGCAAAAATGAGAAGTTTGAGTAGTTTTGACAGGAACTACTTTTATGGTCAACGGTTCATGTTGTGTGATGTATAGTAAAAAATCAAAAAGAATACAGAATCCAACCCTTTTTAAAAAAGGGATTTGGCATAATTTATAGAAATATTCTAAAGAATGAGGGAATTCATGCAATATTGTATGGGTCACCTATCTGTACAGAAGCTATCATATGAGAATAAGAGGAGGAGATCAGATGGCAATTGATGCAATCGTACTGAGAAGTGTCGACAACGTAGCGACGGCAGTACAAAATTTGAAAGAAGGACAAGAAGCGGCTACTCGTCTTGACAGAGAGCTTATCCCTGTTGTAGTCGGTCAGGATATTCCGTATGGTCACAAGTTCGCTTTCCGTGATATCAAAAAAGGCGAAAATATCTTGAAATACGGTGAAGTTATCGGCAGAGCAACGGCGGACATTCCGCGCGGTATGCATGCTCACGTACAAAATATCGAAAGTCTGCGCGGTCGCGGTGACTTGCAGAAGGAGGAAGCATAATGGAATTCATGGGCTATGGTCGTCCCGACGGACAAGTCGGTACACGTAATTTTGTCGGTATCCTTTCGGCAGTCGTCTGCGTCAACGAAGTCGTAGAAGCGATTGCTCGTCAAGTACAAGGCACGGCGCGTTTTACGCACCATCAAGGCTGCTGTCAGACTCCGCTTGATATCGGTCTTGTTAACAAGGCTCTTATCGGTCTCGGCAAAAACCCGAACCTTCATTCTGTTATCGTAGTCAGCCTCGGCTGCGAAAGCACGGACCTCCAGGGCGTTATCGACGGTATCAAAGCCAGCGGTAAACGTGTAGAACATCTCGTCGTTCAAGAGATCGGCGGTGCTACGCGCACGATCGCACAGGGCGTTCTCTTGGCACAGGAAATGGTCGGCGAAGCTTCGAAAGAACAGCGCAAACCGTTCCCGATCAGCAAACTTATCATGGGTATGAAATGCGGCAGCTCCGACACATCGTCGGGTCTCGTTCCGAACCCTGCTATCGGTGTGGCATCCGACCTTCTCGTTGAAGCGGGCGGTACGTCTATCCTCGGTGAAGTGACCGAGTTCATCGGTGCTGAACATATCTTGGCAAGCCATGCTAAAAACAAAGAAGTTGCAGACGGCATCCTCGCACTCGTTGACCGTATGGAAAAACGTGCGATGGCAGTCGGTGAAGATATCCGCGGCGGTCAGCCGACGGGCGGTAACATCAAAGGCGGTTTGACGACGATCGAAGAAAAATCGCTCGGCGCGATCGCAAAAGCAGGCTCGGCTCCGATCCAAGCTGTATACGAATACGGCGAGTTCCCGGAAGCGGGCGGTCTCGTTGTTATGGATTCCCCGGGTCGTGAACCGGAAATCTTGACGGGTCTTGCAGCAGCAGGTGCTAACGTTATCGTATTCGCAACGGGTCGTGGGGCTCCGCAGGGCTTCCCGTTCGTACCTGTTATCAAGATCACAGGCAGCCAGACAGCAGCAGAAAAAATGATCGACCATATCGACATGAACCTCGCGGCTGTTATCGACGGCGACGATACGATCCCTGACGCAGGTAAACGCGTTCTTGACCGTGTTGTAAGCGTTGCATCGGGTGAAGTTACAAAAGCCGAATTGTCGGGCTACTTCAATGCGATGGACATCTTTATGCAGGGTCCTGTTATCTAATCGAGATGAAGTCCCCTTCCTCATATGAGGAGGGGGACTTTTTGTCGTTTTGAAATGATTCCGAATGATAGGAGGCTTTGATAGAGAGGATATTTTATGTCGAGTATTTTCATTTGACGGAAGTCCCTTTTTCTGGTAGGATTAAGAGCAAGTAATGGTAACGTAAGTCGATGATGAAGGAGGGATGATATGGAACAATTGGTCGCGCTTTTACAAGAGTGGGGTGTGGCAGGTCTTGTCATTGCCGCGTTCGCAGAATCGTTTATTTCGCCGATACTGCCCGATGTTCTGCTCATACCCGTCGCAATGGCAGACCCGTCTTATGCGATACATTACGGGCTGTTGGCTACGTTCGTCTCGGTGGCGGGCGGATTCGTCGGATATTATATCGGCAATCGGCTCGGGCTTCCCGCCGCGCGCAAGATGATGTCGGAGAAGCATTATACGAAGATCAACACATACGTGAAGAGCCATCGCGAGAATATCGGTTGGGCGATCTTCTTGGCGGCGCTGTCTCCGATCCCGTATAAGTTCATCAGCATCACGGCAGGGGCACTGCGTGTCGATATGAAGGTGTTCGTGATGGCATCGTTCTTCGGCCGTGCGAAACGGTTCCTCTTGGAAGGTATCATCATCTACTATTTCGGCGACAAGGCGCTTGAGATACTCAACAAGTTCGATGTAGAGTTCGTCATCTGGTCGATGGCAGTCGTCGTCGCTTGCATCGCCGTTTGGTGGGTATGGAAACGATTTGGGCAGAAAAAGACCCCGACAGATGAAAAATAAGTCGAATCCGTCTTGACGATAACTGCTTCTGTCGGGTATACTCAAAGTAACCACATAAACAGCAATACAGTACTGACGGATCAAGTGGAGTTACACCACGTGTACTGTATTGTGATTTAGCCGACCGTCTGGGCAAGCATTTGTGCCCGGGCGATTTTTGTTTTCTTGGGCAAAATGCTCACTATGAATCATGTTGGTTAGGGAGTGTGTTATTATGCAGCAAACGAAAAACAAATGGCTGATCGTGCTATCGGCAATCGGTCTCCACATCTGTATCGGCAGCGTTTACGCTTGGAGCGTACTTGCAAGACCGATCATGGAGGCAACGGGATTCTCCTTGAAAGAAGTTACTTGGACGTTCTCCATAGCGATCTTATGCTTGGGTCTGTCCGCAGGGTTCTTGGGTAAGCTCGTAGAAAAGAACGGTCCGCGCAAAAGCGGTCTTATCGGTACTGCGCTGTTCTGTCTTGGTCTCTTGGGTACGGCGTTCGCGCTCAGTCAACAAAGTCTGATCCTGATGTATCTGGCATATGGTGTACTGGGCGGTATCGGGATCGGGATCGTATACATCACGCCGATATCTACGCTCGTAAAGTGGTTCCCCAATAATCGCGGCTTGGCAACAGGTCTCGCGATCATGGGTTTCGGTTTTGCCAGCCTCATTGCAGGTCCTGCTATGCAGATGCTCATTACAAAATTCGGCTTGGTACAGAACTTTATCATCATGGGTTGTGTCTATGCCGCTGTGATGACTGCTTCTTCTCTCTATCTTGAGCCTCCGAAAGAGGAGCCTGTCAGCGAAGCAAAAAAAGCTTCTGCGTCTGCAGCTGTTGTTACGGCTCGTCAGTATACGGCGGGCGAAGCGATGCGCGATTGGCGTTTCGGTGCGCTCTGGTGGATACTGTTCACGAACATCACGTGCGGTATCGGTCTGTTGTCGGTAGCATCTCCGATGGCACAAGAAGTCATCAAAATGACACCGCTCGAAGCCGCTTCTATGGTCGGTATCATCGGTCTCTTGAACGGTGCGGGTCGTATCGGTTGGTCGACCATCTCCGACTACATCGGCCGTCTCAATACATACATCGCGTTCTTCGTGATCGAGATCGCGGCATTCTATATGCTCGCAAGCGTGACGGACAGCTTCTTCTTCCAAGCGCTCATCTTCATCATCATCACTTGCTACGGCGGTGGATTCTCCTGTATGCCTGCGTACCTCAGCGACATCTTCGGTACACAACAGCTCAGCGCGATATACGGTCGTATCCTTACGGCATGGGGCCTTGCGGGTATCGTCGGTCCGCTCCTTCTTTCTGTCATCTACGAACAGACGAACAGCTACGGTTTGACGCTCTACTTCTTCTCGGGTTGCTTCGTCGTCAGCTTGATCGTATGTTTGATCTTGAAGATCAAAGGCAAAAAATAAATAGTAAAGTCAGACTCGCTCTTCGTTGGGCGAGTCTTTTTTTATCGTATGAACGGATAAAACGGGAAGATAGACGCACATAATAAGACGATAGACTATGAAAAAGAAAAATATCCCAACAAATTGGTCAAAACCTCTTGTCAAAAGTCAAAAAGTCAAATATAATAAAGACAAAGCTACCGATGCATCGACGCATTGGAAGGTGCGTCATACTTGGTGCGAACAGGAGGCGGATGTCTCTTGTTTTTTATCGGAGGTGGCTTTTTTATGAATAAAGGAGGGACTTCTTATGGGTTACGAAAAATTTACACAGCGTTCGCTCGCTGTTATACAAGAAGCACAGCAGGTCGCTGCGCTGCATTATCATCAGGAGATCACGACGCGTCATTTGATGCTCGCGCTTGCGCGTGAGACGGACGGCATTTTGGGTGCGGTGTTCGCACAGTCGAATGTCGATTGCAAGTTGCTCACGGCAAAGCTGGAGCAGCTTCTTAAGCAACAGCCGTCGGTACGCGGCCAAGAGAGCGGTCTTCGCATGAATTCGGCGATGATACGCGTATTGGCGAAGGCGGAGAGTCTCGCACAACAGATGAAGGACGAATATATCAGCGTAGAGCATCTCTTGCTCTCTGTAATGGAGGACGGCGACCACGATGTCGTGAAGCTGTGCGGTGAGTTCGGCTTGACTCGCGATATGGTACAGCGCTCTGTATCGCAGTTCCGTCAAGGCAAAAATGTGACGAGCGATAATCCCGACGAAGAACGTCAAGTGCTGGCGAAGTATGGACGCGACTTGACGATGCAGGCAAAAAGCGGTAAGCTCGATCCCGTTATCGGTCGCGACGAAGAGATCCGTCGTACGATCGAGATCTTGTCGCGTCGCACGAAGAATAATCCTGTACTCATCGGGGAACCGGGCGTCGGTAAGACGGCGATCGTCGAAGGTCTGGCGCGCCGTATCGTCGCAGGTGATGTGCCCGAATCGCTCAAAAACAAAACGCTCTATTCGCTCGACCTCAGCGCACTCGTCGCAGGCGCGAAGTTCCGCGGCGAATTTGAAGAGCGTCTCAAAAACGTCCTCAACGAAGTGGCAAAATCGGAAGGTCAGATACTCCTCTTTATCGACGAGCTTCATACGGTCGTCGGTGCAGGTGCGTCGGAAGGCGCGATGGATGCGGGCAATATCTTAAAACCGATGCTCGCGCGTGGTGAGCTCCGTTGCATTGGTGCGACGACGCTCAACGAATATCGCAAATATATCGAAAAAGACTCGGCGCTCGAACGTCGTTTCCAACCTGTGCTGGTCGATCAGCCCGATGTAGAAGATACCATCTCTATCTTACGCGGTCTTAAAGAACGTTACGAAGTCCATC
>JAFPBC010000281.1 GCA_017390595.1 Selenomonadales bacterium
CGTGATATCGACACGCGTATATCGAGAGAAAAAATACTGCAAGAGCTGTCATATGGATAAAGAAAAAGAGAGGTGACAAGTGTCATCTCGCTTTTGATGTGTATGATAGGAGAAACAAAAAAGAGACCGATGTTCGGTCTCTTTTTATCATTTCTTAGTATTTTCTGCGAGCCTGGAAGCAATCGCGGCAGTATACCGGTTTACCTTCCGTCGGTTTGAACGGAACTTTCGTTTCGCAACCGCATTCGCTGCAAACTGCATCGAAGAGTTCGCGCTGCGGACGAGCCGGAGCAGCGTCACCGCGCTGTGCTTTTCTTGCTGCACGGCAAGCCGGGCAACGACCCGGTTTGTTCTGGAAGCCTTTTTCTGCGTAGAATTCCTGTTCGGATGCGCTGAATACGAATTCTGCACCACAGTCTTTACAAGTCAATACTTCGTCTTGGTAGGTCATGTTTAACCAACCTCCTTCTTAATATTAGGGTTGACAATTACGTTTCGGAGGGGTTGGTTTACAAGCCATCTGAAGGCAATCATCTACTTACTATCATCATATTATACAGACACTTTTGAACAATGTCAAGATTGTGATAGTAGTGCTCTGAACTCCTGCAAGCGTTCGGCGAACTTCTCAAGCGTGACAGAGATCGGGTGCGGAGACGACATATCGACACCTGCATTTTTGAGGAGCGTCAGCGAATAGTCACTGCCGCCGCTTGACAAGAAACGAAGATATTTCTCTTGTGCGTCCTCTGCTTTCGAGCGGAGTGCTTCGGCAAGTGCCGTTGCCGCAGAGTAGCCCGTTGCGTATTGATACACGTAGAAGTGTGTATAGAAATGCGGAATGCGTGCCCATTCGTAACGAATGAGATCATCGAGTACGATATCTTCGCCGTAATACTTGCGATTCAATTCAAGCCATACGTCGCCGAGATAGTCTGCTGTTGCCGAACCACCTTCTTCAAGTGCTTGGTAGACAGTACGCTCGAATTCGGCAAACAAGGCCTGACGATAGACTGTTGTACGGACCTGTTCAAGATATTGGTTATACAAGAAAAGCTTTTCTTCGCGTGAAGATGCTTTGGCAAGGAAGTAGTCAAACAGAAGGATCTCGTTCGTCGTCGATGCGACTTCAGCGTTAAATATCGTATACGATGCGTTGCGGTACGGCTGTGTATGCGAACTGTAATAGCTGTGCATCGCGTGACCGAGCTCGTGAGCGAGCGTTGAAACAGAGTTGTAGCTGTTGTTATAGTTGAGCAGGACGAACGGATGAACGCCGTAGATGCCCCAGCTGTATGCCCCCGAGCGCTTACCCTTGTTTTCGTAGATATCGACCCAACCCGATGTCACACCACGTTCCATATCGGCAAGATACGTTTCACCGAGCGGACGGAGTGCTTCTTTGACGTGGGCGAATCCTTCGGCAAACGGGATATCAGAAGTAACTTCCTTGGCAAGAGGAGCGTAAAGATCGTACATATGGATATCGTCTAACTGCAAGGCAGATTTTTTGAGCGCCACATATTCATGGAGAGCAGGGAGATGTTCGTGTATCGTATCAAGGAGGTTATGGTAGACCGATACGGGGATATTCGCACCCGACAATCCTTCTTCGAGTGCCGAATCGTAGTGGCGAACACGTGCGTTGAAAAGATTGTTCTTGATACTGCTGCCGAGCGTCGATGCCAATGTATTTTTATGCGACTGATATACACCAAACAAATTGTCGAAAGCAGACTTACGAACATTGCGGTCGGAAGAACGAAGGAAGGACATAAAGCGTCCCTCGCTGAGCGGAACGAGCTCGCCTTCTTCATTCGGAGTAGATGGGAACGTCATATCGGCAGACGTCAGCATATTGAAGATGTTGCGTGGTGCTGTCGTCAGCTCGGATACTTGCGCGAGCAGTGATTCTTGTTCAGGGGAGAGGATATGCTTACGCTCGCGATTCAACTCCGTGAAGTAGAAACGATACGGAGCGAACTTGTCATCGCGGCTCCACTCGGTAAGTGTACTTTCATCCAGCTTCAAGATAGCAGGCTCGATATAGGCACAAGCAGAGGATGCCTCAGATGCAAGACGCTCGGCCTTATCGGTCAAGGCTTGGTAATCGGTGACAGAAGCATCACTGTCACGGTGCATTCTGGCATACGCGTACAATCTGCCGACACGCATACCGATGCTGTCTTGCAACGTAAGAACAGTAAGAAGCTGTTCCGGAGAATCAGTCATCGTCATCTGCAGGTCGGATATTTTTTTGAGATCTTCTTTGACAGACTGATAAGCGACAGTCCAATCTTCGCGCGTTGCGTACATATCTGTCAAATGCCACTGATATTCAGATGGGATATCAGCTCGAGCAGGTACGCTCTTTTTGACGGAGGCGAAGAAATCGGCACCGTCTTGGTTTTCATAGTAAGAATGATATATCGATGAACGGATCATAGTAATCTCCTTTTCATATAGTTTTCTTTTCTTAATAGTAATACAAAGCATCTGAAATAACAATCATCTCAGCGTACAAAACACCATACAAAGGTAGTCTGTGATATGTTTGAGCGTGTTATGCAAAGTCATACGCGGAAAAACTGCGTGATACCTTGATATAAGGCAGTGGCTATCTTGGCACGACCGTCACGACTGGAAAGGAAAAGTTCTTCTTCGGGGGCGGAAAGAGATGCGATATCGACCCATACAGAGAGCATCGGTGCATAGCGTATCAAAGGAAAACTACCGAATCGATGTGAGGAAGCGGACGAGAGAAGTTCATCGCCGAGTGAAGCGGCAAGACAGTGAGCCAGTGATTCTGCCTCATCGCGATAAAAATAGACGGTGCTTCTACTGCTCTGGCGTGGGTAGAATCCGTCAGCATGAAGACTGAGGAGGACGTCTGCGCCTGCCTCTGTGGCAATAGAGATGCGGGCGGTATCATCGGTTATAGAATCGGCAGCAGTCGGAAGCATATCGGAGCTTCGTGTCATCACGACAGAAGCGCCGTTTTCTTCTAATATATCACGCAGGCAGAGGGCAATAGCGAGCGTATGCTCCTTCTCATAGGTACCGCTTGGCCCACGGGAGCCGTTATCGGTACCGCCGTGACCTGCATCTAAGCAGATGATCTTGCCGTCCAAGCGTTGACTTATCGGTTCCGTAACAGGTATCGGTAATGTCGTCAACTCGGGCATATTGGGCGTCATGATATGGACGATCTCTTCCGACGGATTATAGCGCGTTTTCCATTGGAACGTGCGTGACAGATCTTTTATCATCAGAAGAAGTTCCTTGCTGGTGCGAATATTCGTCGAGACCTTGTGCCCGTCTATCATAATACGCATAGGCCGCACCTTCTTTTCTTTTTGATTACTCTATGTGAAAGTGCGGAAAATGGTGCAACGACATGAAGTAAGGAGATAGCACCAAAATAAAAATAGAGACAGAACCTGCCGTGTACCGCACGCCTTCTGATAAATCAGCTCCGTGCTTTACATGAAAAGAAAGTAGACAACTTGGTTACCAAAGGATATAA